>NZ_JAVJZI010000082.1:0-31560 GCF_040223135.1 Coleofasciculus sp. G3-WIS-01 | reverse complement strand
TAGAGCAGCAAACTGGCTATCGCATCCGCAGGTAGGTCTTTAACACTTGCCGATAACGTAGTGCGCTTAGCACTTAGGCTGGTAAGCACAGCTTTAACTTATTTGGCTAAAGCTCCGTGTCTTTAGACCGGGGTTGCTTACAACTGTTCTGTTTTCTAGGGTAGAGTTATCAGCTAGGCAAAGCAAGCGGATCAAGTTGGCTTCATCATCTTTTCATATAACCCAAACTGAAATCCCAGGAAACCCTTGTACACCATTATATTATGGCGATTCGGCAGAGCGTAAAATTGAAAATTATGACGTGAGGCTCCTCGCCTATTTAGCTGAGGTAGACTGTAAATTAACAAAAACTTTCCTGATCCCATCCTCAAAAAGACGCCATTCCCAGCATCGCCGTAAAAGCCCAATAGGAAATCCAGCCACTGACTAGAACCATCACCGGAACAACTAGGGCGGCTGTCTTTTCCGATAAATTCGCGATTTGCGTGCAACCACTATAAAGCGTCAGAACCGTGTAGCAGGCTGTGAATACGGTAATAATCACCATAAGTTGACTAGGCATATAAGACGAAATACCATTGGCGATCGCTAAAATACTTAAGGGTGTTAGTGTCGCCCCAGCGAGGAAACTATCCCCCGCCAAACTACCGGGATGACGCCGAATTAACCGAGCGATCGCACTCATCGCCGCTAGGATGATAAACGGGATCATCCCCACGCCGATTAACGGAACCAGGGAGACAGAAACCACATCACGCCAGCCCGTATAAATACCCCAGACAAAACAAGCATCAAAAATCGCCGCCAATAGTAATCCTACCACCATGGCTCGTTGCGAATCGAGACGGGCAAAACTGGGCAATAGTCCCCCCATAGGATTGAGTAAAAAGGACTTGATTGTAAAAAACGTGTCCCCCAGTAGCCCCATCAGATAAGCGAGGGGATTTCCTTTAGTGAAAACTCCCCGTTTTCCTGGCGTCTGCTTCAGCGTTCGCAACGTTTCTTGAACTAACTGATATCCCGTTTTATCCCCTTGTTCACGCAACAATTGTGCCGCTTGTTTCAAATCCGCGATCGCGCTTTCCAATTCTTTTAAATCTTTATGGGCTAAACCTCGCTGATAATAAGCTTTAGCATGAGTTTGATTATATGCGATCGCTTGAGTATAAGCATCAATCGCCGCTTGAGTATATCCCAGTCGATAACGCGCTCTCCCCTGGTAGTAATAAGCTGGGGCAAACTGAGGATTAATCCTTAACGCTCGATTACAATCTTGCAGCGTTTCCCTAGCATTACCCAGTTTATAACACCCTGCGCCCCGTTCCACGTAAGCTTCCACAAAGCGAGGATTTAAGGAAATCGCTTGATTACAATCTTCAACCGCCCCCTGATAATTTTTAGCCAACGCCTTACTAACCGCACGCACATAGAAATCTTGAGCCGTCATTGACTCAGTTTTAGACTGATTTGGCTGAGGTTGAACCTCTTCGTCATACTGACGCCGCTTTACCCCATCCGAAAGCACCTGATACGCCTCACAAATCACTTTAAATCGATCTGTGGCGTCTGGATTATCAGGATGCAAGTCTGGATGGTATCGACGAACGAGACGACGATAAGCTTTTTTGATCTCCTCTACGGTTGCGGTGGAAGAAACGCCCAGAATTTGATAGTAATTACAAGAATCCTGCATCTGATTTTATAGAGACATGCCATGCTACGTCTGTTATTAAATGGAGTATTCAATAAATACTGTGACTACGACCATCCTTGCCAGTTATTCCTCCAATTTCATAAAATCTTCATTCCAATCCGCCCAATCCCTCTGCGTTCCTCTGCGGAAACCTCTGCGTTCCTCTGCGTTAAAAAAACATCATTCCATAACCGATTTAACCGAAAAGGGCGCAAGGCTTGCGCCCCTACCTTTAGATTTAACTAACAACCCCCGAATGACCCTTAATTTCGCCAATCGGTTCAAACCGTCCCCCTATATACTTACTGAGAAACTCTTCTGCGATCGCGAAAAAATGCAGCCGATTCTCTGGACGAGCAAATCCATGTCCTTCGTCTGTATAAAGAGCATATTCAACCGGTTTATTTGCCTTTCGCATCGCCTCAACAATTTGTTCACTTTCGGCTTCTTTCACCCGTGGATCATTCGCCCCTTGACCAATCAGTAACGGCTTCTGAATCCGGTCAATAAAAAACAAAGGCGATCGCGCCTTAAGAAACTCCTCCTCAGTCTCCAAATCCCCCAAGCGATGGGCAAACATAGCTTTCATTGGTGCCCAGTAGGGGGGAATACTTTGCATTAAAGTAACTAAATTACTCGGACCCACAATATCCACGCCCGCTGCAAATACCTCTGGAGTAAAAGCTAATCCCACCAATGTGGCATATCCGCCATAAGACCCGCCCATAATTGCCACCTTATTCCGATCAGCAATCCCTTGGTCTACAATCCAATTAACGGCATCAATTAAATCATCATGCATTTTTGCCGCCCATTCACGATTCCCGGCATTTAGGAACGCTTTCCCATAGCCTGTAGATCCTCGGAAATTGACTTGCAGCACCGCATAACCCCGATTTGCCAACCATTGCACCGTTGGACTATAGCCCCAAGTATCTCGCGCCCAAGGTCCACCGTGAACCAAAAGCACTGTAGGTAAATTTTTCGCCTCAATTCCAACAGGTGTGGTGAGATAGCCGTGAATGGTTAAGCCATCTCGCGCTTGGTAGGAAATGGGTTCCATTGAGGCGAGTTGCAACGTTTCCAATTCGGGTTGATTGCTAAACAGCAAGGAGTGGGATTTAGAGTCACGGTGATAAACATAGTAATAAACCGGACCATTATCTGTAGTGTAGCCAACCAACCAAGTATCATCAGCTAACGTGCGATTGGTGATAGCGAATTCACCCTCTCGGATTTGCGCGATCGCGTTAAAATCATCGGCAATACTTTCATCGAGAACTTGCCATTCCACTTTATCCTTGTAGAATGACACTGCCTGAATTCGGCGCTGAGTCGGATGGATAACCACACCCCCAATATCATACTGCTCATCAGCCGCCATTACCGTTTCTTGGCGGGAGGCTAAATCTAAAGCAATTAAACGTTGAGCATTAGCATCGTGAGATCCAGTAATATACAGGGTTTTGCCATCCTGAGAAAAGGTTACGGCAGATCCTTCATCATCGGGTCCCCAGTGGCGTAGTTGTTCCCAGGATTTATCGGGAGTCTCACGAAATAAAAGATCGGAACCCCCATCTGGCGTAGCTGCGATCGCGCCCCGAATCTGGAATTGAGCATCAGCTACCCAACTGACGATATTACCGGGGTTATCGGTATCAAATTCCACTGCCCCATTATTTAGATTAACCCGATACACATCAAATTTTTGGCGATCGTGGAGATTCATTCCCACCAAGATTTGATCAGGAAATTCTGGATCAAGGTCAATGGGTTGGGCTTTCACGCCTTGGAAGGGGGTCAAATCGCGCACTAACTTAGATTGGACATTCACCAAGTAGAGGTGAAAGTTTTCATCGCCGTCTGAATCTTGCAGATAAATAAGTTGGTTAGGATTATACGTCCAGACATACAGTCGAATCCCCCGCTTTTGATCCGCCGTTAGCTGCTGATCATCATCTTTTCCCACGGTTCGCAACCAGACTTGCAACACATTCTTCTCATCCGGGGCGACATAAGCCAAATACTTACCATCGGGGGATAGCTGAGGGCGGGTGCGATCGGGGTTCCCGAATAGGGTTTCGCGGGGAATTAAGGGGGGTAGTGCTTGAGATACTGAAGAAGTTGTTGCTGTTACCATTTGAGTTTACGGGTTCAATTGCTGTGGTTGTCTTAAGAGACACTGTAACGAATCTGGCGTGTTAGAAGCTACTTAGGGGTTTGTAGTTGCGCTGTCTTCGCCATCAACTTCACATTGCCACAACAAACGCTTCAGGAGTGTAAACAAAGGGCGCACGGAGCGTCATTGGTGTCAACTTAAGCGCCAAAAGCAGGGGGAGCAGAGGGAGCAGAGGGAGCAGGGGAAGCAGAGGGAGCAAGCAACACGCCCCAGTTTGTATCGAACTGCTCGAACCAATAATTGGCAAGGGTTGTGGCTTAAGTTGACACGCATGACGGAGCGTGCGCCCCTACGGTTAATCCGAATGGAATTGAAAAGCGTGCATTTTTATATCGCCGAAACCATTTATATACCGTAGGGTGGGCATCGCCCACCAACATACCAGTCAGTACCATTCCAGTTAATCAATGTCATCAAACTGTTTGAGAAAGGTTGCTATTTAAAGTTTTATCATTTGCCATTGTCGGGGCGGGTTTAGCCGCTTAATTTTGGTATCTACCAAGAAACTATCAACAAAACCCGCCCTTTATTATAGATTTGCAGGAGAGTTGAGTTAAAACGAGTTAGTCTCAGTAGCTGTAGACTATGTGTTAGAAATAGAGGAATATCGCCTGCTCAATCGAGTCTATGGAACTGTTGCGATCGCAAAACCGAATCAATACCTTGATGTCTCGCTTTGTCACTCAGGTTAAGGGTGCTATAGCGATGACACGAACAGATATTAATAAAGTAGCGGAAACGATACTAATTCCTCTATTCTCTGAAGTATACGGTTATACCAATCTCCAAAATCTGAATGATACAGAAGGGAATAACTACCCAGGAATAGATTTGGGAGATAAGACGGCAAGAGTGGCGTTTCAAATTACCTCAACATCCAACAGTGAGAAGATTAAAAAGACACTTCTGAAGTTTGTTAATTACAAGTTATATGAGACGTATGACAGGCTGATTATTTATATACTAACCGAAAAGCAGCAGTCTTATTCTGGCAGTGGCTATGATGAAATCATTCAAAATAAGTTTACCTTTGACAAAGACAAAGATATTTGGGATTACCGAGATATCCTCAACGCTGTTGCTAACCTCCAAGTTAATCAAGTCCGACGAATTGAAGCCATTTTAGAAGCAAACTTTGGCGAAGGGAGAAAACCGATTGAATGGGAGGTTGTGGATAAGGTTGAGCAAACTATCAGCGAATACACCCAGTTATTCGTGGGGCGCGAGGAAGAACGCCATAAATTAGACAGATTTTTGCAGGAAAACTTCAGCGGATTATTCCTGGTAAAGGCTCCCGCAGGTTTTGGTAAAACGGCACTGCTGGCTAATTGGGTCAAAGAATGGCAGAACAAAGATTGTGATATTGCTTACCATTTTTTCAATGATAGAACTCGCTCTGTCGAAAGTGCTTATCGGAATCTAATCCGACAACTTGATGCTGATAATGAGTTTGCTTATGATCAGTCATCTAACAATAAAGATGACTTACGTACAATGCTCTATAACTGCTTAAGAGCAGGGAGACGAACAGAAAAGCATTTGATTATTGTGATCGATGGCTTAGATGAAGCCGGGGAAACTTTTCTTCCTCCTTTTCCCAATCATTTGCCAGAAAATGTATTTGTAATCGCTTCAGCGAGAGCAGAAAAAGGACAAGATCAAAAATACTTAGAAGGCTGGACAGATAACTGCGAACCGCTACATCTTGAGCGTTTGTCTAAGAGTGCGATCGCGCAGTGGCTACGAGAAGCGGGAAATGGTGAATTGGCAGGATTTGCAGACGATACAAGCTTAGTTGATCAACTCGATAAAATCACTCAAGGCTTTCCACTTTACCTGAGCTGCCTGATTGATGAATTACTTCATCATGCGCCAAAAAAGAGACAGGATATGCAGGAATTATTGGCACAGACACCTAAGAGTTTTGAGGAGTATGTGCAGCAACAGATAAAACGCTTAGATAAACTCGACTTACCAGACGAACGGTGGCAGTTTTTTGCACTATTGGCAGTAGCGAAAGGCACACTAACCAAAGAGGATATTAAAGCCGTGACAAAAATGCGCGATCGCCAATTACGGCAGATGCATTTATGTTGGCAGGTAACGCGCTGGATGAGAATTACAGCAGACAATGTTTATGCTTTTGCTCACCCATTACTGGGAACAACGTTTGCTGCACATTTAGGTGATGAGGCTGAGGATGCTTTGCAGGATTTGATTGACTATTGTAGCCGTTGGCAAGAACACAAAAGTCATTACGCCTTGCGGCATTATGTAGAACATTTACGGGAGGAAAAACGGTGGGAAGAATTGTATGCGATCGCGCGGAATCCTGACTTTGCGGCTACCCAAGGCGAACAGTTACCTGATGAGCCTGATTTGCCTTTGAAGACAGTACAGACTGCTTTATTGGGTGCTGCTGATCAGGATGATGCGGGTGGGATGGCAGAGTTTCTACTGCTACACGCACAGCGACTGATGCAAATAACCGCACAAGAATCACCTCTGGAGGCGTTGCGGAAAGGTAGTCTACAAAGAGCATGGGTACTGGCAGATCAGTATGAGATTGAGCGTTGTATCCTATGGTATTTACTATTAGCTTGGGAGTTAAAGGATGAGGACAGATTCAATGATGCCCGAGAAACGTTAAAGAAGTTGCAAAAGAAGGATTTGCCGCGTTTTTCAACTAATCGGGATTGGCAAGACAGTTATGCCACATACTTCCTCTCGCAAATTTTTGAGGTAAGTGAGGATACCTGTACTGTTCTAGCGCAAAAGCTTTTGTATAATCGCCCTTACCTGCTCACAATTCTTAGCAATCTCGGAAAATTTTCCGTTGCCCTTAAAATTGTGCAGGGGATTAGCTCCGAGCCAAAACAAGTGTGGGAGCTTCAAAGGATAGCAAAAGCCCAGGCAGAGCAAGGGGATAGAAAAGCAGCACAAGCTACCTTGATTCAAGCCATGGAGATTACACAAAATCCTGCTCTAAAAATATCATCTTGTGTGTATTTGCAAGCAACTATAGCACAAGCGCAAATAGAGGAACTAGGAGACAGAGAGGCAGCCCAAACAACTTTTGCCCATGTTCTTGAAATAGCCAATAAAATTCCCGATCAGGACTCTCAGGTGTCGGCTTTTATGGGAATAGCGGATAAGCAGAAAGAAGCAGGTATGTTTCCGGAAGCTCTCGATACCCTTCAAAGAATTGATCCGACGTGGAATCTAGAAAAGTCTTTGAAAGCGAAGATTTTGAGAACTACAGCAGAAGTGGAAGCAAAAATAGGAAACGCAGACAAAGCAAAAGTCATATTTGCTAGTGCTGTAGAAATGGCGCTTGGTATTCAAGACAAAGATAACCAAGTATTTGCTCTGTTCCAGATAGTAAAAGTGCAAGCTGATGTAAGAGAGTTTGCTGATGCCTGTGAAACAGCTAAAAAGATTGACAAAAGAATCCAGGGTTTAAAAAATCAAGCCGATGCACTGCTGTATATAGCCTGGGAACAAGCTGATGTAAGGAAATTTAAAGAAGCAATTGAGACGGTTGAAAAGATAGAGCCTGAATCAGAGCGAGTTAAGGCTCTAGTAGAAATATTGAAAAAACAGGCAGAGGTAGAGGATTTTCATGGTGCCTTTGCCAGCGCAAGTAGAATTGAAGAGCTAAGAAGCAAGGCACAGGCTCTCAAAATAATTGCCATAGCCCAAGCCAAAGCCAAACCATTTACCGATGATGCAATCAAGACTCTTGAACAAATCGGTAATGAATCAGAGCAGAGTAAGGCGCTGCTAGGAATAGTCAAAGCCCAGGCAGAGGCGGGGAATTTCTCTGCGGCTGAGACAAATCAGAAGAGAATTAAGGATGCCAGTGAACAGCAAGAAGCTTTAGCAGAAATAGCCAAGGCGTATGCAAAGGCAAAAAACTTTGATGCTGCCTTAAAGATTACTAAAAAAATGAAGAGTCAATGGCGTCGATGGACAATTCAAGACTCTGGCACAGAGAAATTTGATATTACACAGAGGTGGGAGGAAACTCTGGGGGAAATAGCCCAAATGCAGGTAAAAGCTGGTCAAAATGAAATTGCAAGATCTACTTTTGCGACTGTAATTAGTGAACCACATAAAATACATGAACCTTTATTGATAAAAGTAAAAACAATATTAGAAGTGGCAGAGTTGCAGATAAAAAATGAACAAATTAAACTAGGATTAGATAATGTTATAATTTCTCGCAATGTGGTACAAACTATTGCTGAGCCAACGCAAAAATCGATGATATTGGCATTAACAGCAAATACTCTGGTAAAAACAGGCAATTTAAAAGAGGCAAAGGCTATCTTAAAAAATGCTTTTGACATAGCACAAGATATTAGTAATAATCGAGAAGACAAACGAACAGAAATTTTGACACTAATAGCACAAGTACAAGGAAGAGCCGATGATTTAGACGCCGCCTTTGAAAGTTTAAGAATGCTTAAAATGCCAAGATTCGCAACTGAGAAAGCTGAGGCTCTAAGAGTTATAGCGCAATTACATATAGAGAAAGATGAACAGCAGAGAGAGAAATGGAAGACAATCCTCACCAACGCCTATAAATTCTTTGAAAATGCACCATCTTTTTTTTGCGACTGGAATAAGGTAAAAGTTCTGTGTACTATAGCGGTGGCACGATTAGAAGTAGGAGATAAGGAAGCAGCATTAGCTACCCTTACCGAACTCTATGAGGCTGCACAAGAACAAGCCAGTCGGGAACGTAATAAGAACAAATCGACGACAGTAATACTAACAGCACAGAAGGATTTATCCACAATAGCAGCAACCTACGCTGAGGCAGGAGAAATTCCCACGGCTCTGAAAATTACAGACGAAATTGAAGATGAATTAGAGCGGATGATAGCACTTTCAGAGATTGCATGGATTCAGTTTAAGAAAGGAGAAAAAGGGGAACTTTCCATAACTCTCAGGGCGGCTCTTCAGAGTAAAGACAATCTTAAGAATGAACAAAAACAACTGAACACACTTTGGATGGTTGCCCAGCTCCAGGCAATGGCAGGACAAGTTGAACAGGCATTTCACACAGCCGAAAAAGTTTTGACTAATCGCAATCAACTCTTATGCCACATTGCTGCTATTCTTGTCCAACTCAAAGACAAAAAGAACTTTAAATGCTTATTAATCCCCTGCGCTTACAATGTTGAAACTGCCTATCAAATGTGCGGATTAATAGCACGACTATATCCTGAACAAGCAGAATCAGTGGCAAAAGTTATTACAAATTTGAATTAATTTGATTATGATAATTGAGCGCGATGCCCAAGCAGACAGTTCATACTGATATTATTTAGTCCGCGTAGGCGGACTTTGTTTGTGTAGCCGTGACTTCCAGTCGCCTCGGCAAAAACGGGATTACTCTGTGTTCTCCACTTCCGACTCCGTAACATATTGATTTGCCACAGATCCAAATGCCTCTAAGGATTGAGTTGTCACCGCCTGAACCAGAAGAGTCCCTAGCACCTCAAGATCCTCTATCTTCCCAATTAATTCCCTCAATTCCTGCGGAATATTTTCAAACCGAACTTCAAGAATACGAATAATAGCTCCTTGTTGTCCCTTCCTGATTCCGATTCGCTCAACGCTGGTAATATAAGGCATTTTCCTCTCCTCTTCTAACGTTTGTATTTCTTGCCACAATCGATCCTCTTCTTTCTTCGGTAGGGCAATAAACCAATCGATTAATCGAAATAATTGAACGACATCTTCTCGCCCATACCCCCGCTCATATAAACTCTTAATCAGAGAAAGCTTGCTTTCATATCCAACCCCAACATCTTTCCCTGCAACTTGGGCACAAAGGTGCGCTTGTACTATCGCCGCCAATGGGTTTTGACTACTCGCAAGCTCATCCATACTGTAATCTAGCAGTTTCACCACTGGAAATTCCAGTATTGCCCGACAACCCCACAATTCACGCTCATACCGACTGGGGCGCCAACCCGGTTGCTCGTCGCCGAGTATCCCCAAACTCACCACACTGCGACGATACCTATCGAAAATCCGGCTGTGGTACAAGTACATCCGCTCACTAAACTCACGCTAGAGCTGTGATTGCACCTCCACATGGACAAGAACCCATTGCTCCTCCCCGCTACAACGCCAGACTTTCACCAACTTATCCGCATCTCTCCTACCCGTTTCCGTCTCTCGCTTGATCTGTTGTAGTTCAGTGTCTAAAAATTCAAACCCTCGTTCCCAATCAATGTCCTCTTCTATCTGTGGATAGAAAAAATTCAAAAACTCCCGAAAATATAGCGAAATACTTTCCTTCCATGGCGAATCATATTCGCTCATCTTAGTCACTCCTCAATTCTCATCTTTGCCCTGATTTAAATGGATTTATCGTAATACAATCTCACTGTTTTTTATTACCCGCCTCACCCCTAATAAACAGCCTTTGGCATCAAAATTTTAGGAAAGGGCGACCCAATAGTCTGTAGGGGCGGGTTTTACCGATAACATGTCAGCAAAAACGGGTAACTTATGTAAACCCGCCCTATTTCTAGTATTGTTAATTGATGCAAGCGGGTCGCCCCTACAGGTTGTTAATACCCTTGACTAATGACAAATCATGGACATTCGGGATGACGCCCCCCATTACTACAGATATATTGCAATTGATTGGTATCTAAATTTTTAGCCCGGGCAAAATTCACCCCCTGCACTTGCGCCCCCGACGTTGTTGCTGGAGGTTGTGTGATAAACTGATCCGACTTAATCGGTGTCGCTGTGGCAAACATCGCCCCCAGGAAATCCGTTCCCGTAATATTCGCCCCGCGTAAATCCACCGCACTCAAATTGGCATTCTGTAGCTTGGCATTTTGCAATTGAGCCTGATTCAAATTTGCCTGAACCAATTTCGTAGAACTCAAATCAGCATCCTGTAACTTAGCATGACTGAAATTTGCTCCCGATAAATCAGCCCCTTGCCAATTCGATTGGCTCAAATCCGCAAAGCTGAAATCTCCACCAACAGCACTCACTTGACCAAGACTCCCCCCATGTAAATTCACAACAGACGCCTTTACCTCCCCTAAATTCGCCCCGGTAAAGCTAGCATTTTCTAATACCGCTCGCCTTAAATCAGCCCCAATCAGTTGAGCGCTGCTGAAGTTCGCACCAATGAGATAGCTATCAGCTAAATTTGCCCGATTTAGAATTGCCCGGATCAAATTCGTGCGAGCCATCAGAACATTGTTTAAATTTGCCCCGGTTAAATCCGCTTCCTTGAGTTCAGCCCCACTCAAATCCGCAATCCAATCATCAAATGTACCCCAGCGCTGATCCGCACCCGCTCCATAAAAACGGCTATTCTGGAAACTCGCCCCAGTTAATGTGGCGGAACGGAAATTAATTCCGGCTAGGTCGAGGTTATCTAAAACTAAGGTAAATTGAACAGAAAGGGTGTCCATTTGACTCAAGTCAGTGCGACTCAAATCCGCGTCGTGCAGATCACTGCTGTAAATGGTGAGAATTTTCGCGATCGCGCGATTGGTTGCTCGTTGTCGTAATGCAACTAACTGCTGCTCTCCCGGCGTTCCCCGAAGGGCTAATGTATCTCGATCATTTTGTAGCGCCTGATTCAACCGTTGTAGAGGCGGTAGGGCTTCAGCACCTTTACTCACCAACGCTTGCTGGAGGGTATCAATTAGGCTCGGCGTTTTTTCCTGCCCCAATAAATCCACCAGAAATGGCACAGCACGGGGATCATCCAGCCTTGCCAGCGCCAAAATTGCCGCCTGTCGTTCTTCTAAAGCCGTGGCTGAGGTAGAACTCAACTGCTTAACCAGCGCCAGAAATACCTGGTTATTCTGCTGGTTAAATTCTCGCCAATTTGCCTGACGTTGAATATACACCTGAGTCCCGACAAAGGTACCCAAAACCGATGCCATTCCCGCAAACGAGAGAATCAGCAAGGTTGCTCCTGGATGGCGGCGCATCCACCACCACAGATTGGGAACTCGTCGGGATGGGGATTGGGAGGTGAGGACGATGGTGGTTACGGAGGGATGAGTGGGCTGATCATTGGTTGATGCTTCGCTATGTTGATGCCAGCCGTTGTTAAATTCTAGGGTAACCGAGTGATCCCGACTGGGCGAACGCCAGCCGTTAAATGACCCAGATTCCAATCCCTGAGACGCATTCACCACATAAGTTCCTGCCATGCGATCGTGTAAAGTGCGGCGTCGTGAGTGAATCCAACCACTGCCATGTTCCACGAGCAGCATGACTCCCGCGAGTCCTAATAAGATGCCAAAGTCGGGAAATGCGCCCGTATAACGCCAAAGCAGATAGGCTGTACCCAGGGGCAATCCCCACCGTCCGACTGCCTCGCGCCAAACTGCCCGAATCAATCCCGGTGGTGTTCCCATCGGTGTCACCACCCGCAGCTTTAACCACTGTTTTGGCGTGGTTTGCCCGGTTTTCCCCAATCGATAAAGCTGCCAACTGACGACAACGACAGGCATAACAATTGCCCCACACCAGAACAAATTGGTTAAGGGAGCAACCTGGCGATTTAACCGCGCTCGTGGATATGCTAGAGTTTTCGCGATCGCCTCTTCTGTAGCCGCAACCACAGGGTTTATGGGAACGGGTTCAGCCGAGGAATGGTCTTTGGCATACTCGCCGATACTGTACGGAATGACCGCACTCGCCGCCACTAATGAGACTTCCAGAACCACGGCTGCCAACCGCCGGGTCATCATCGGAAACGCCCGGTTTAGTCGCAGTGAAAATGATCGACTAACCGCTTGATTATTGACTTGTTTTATGGTAGGGCTAGTCATATTATTCAACTCTCACGCGACGCGGATAAAGGGTGGGTAATTATTGGGGAGACTTAGGGGTAATGAAAAATTTATACACTACGTAGAGGATTATTCCCAATAGGGCAAGGCTAATCAGTGACGTAATCAGTTGGAAAACGCTCTTGAGTAGGGATAAACCCAGGCTCCCGCCGACAATCACCACAATAACTTTACCAACGCTAGGCAGGTTGTTAAACCAAGCAGTGATTTGATTGAACCGTCTTTTCATCGGATAAGTGTTATAGAAAGGCGGTTGAAAGGGATTGCCCACGGGCGTGGATTGGTCCTCGTCTCGATTTGGTTCCATCTGCCAAGAGAATTAGGTTATAGAAAAAGGTTATATTTTTTGATTCTAGAGGTTGAGGCAAGGTTTTGGGCAATTCTTCGGGGCGAGGGATGAAAGAGTTTTGTCTAATGACAAATGCGTGACACTTGACAAACAGGAACAGAGTTGGTTTCAGACGGTCTATTAATTTAAGACGATGAGTTTGAGAATAACTCAAACCATAGTGGAGCCTAAGATAATGAAACGACTAAAACAGTGGATGATTCTGCCAACCACATTGGCGATGCTGTTAGCGAACGCCGGGTTGCTACATAGTCAGACTGTGCAAAGATTAGCGCCAGGATTTAATGCCCTGGAACTCCAAGGCACTTCCGTTCAAGGGAACAATTGCCAAGTGGGTAATGTACAACCGCAGTATACAATCACATTGGAACAAGACTTCGGTTCTCTAAAGTTCAGCGTACAAAGCGCAGGTCAATCGGCTCTGATCATTGAGCCATTGAATCCAGCCGGTGAACCTGTGGCAAGTGCTAGACAATGTGTGCTAGCCTCTGCGCCAGGGCAAACCGTTGAAGCACCTGGATATTGGGAAGAAGGCACTTACCGTATCTATATCGTTGATAGCGCTGGAGGGCAAAGTTATACCCTCTTAATTAGGCAGTAGTATTGACATCCTCACCGCCCTACAAGGACGATGATTCCTACCAGTCGAAGAGTGATAACTGTTCGTACTCTCGGTGGGTTGACGGCTCACCACACACTGCCTCAACTGAGGTCTTACAAGCGCTCCCCGTCCGTTTAGAGTCGTGGATCTGCCCGACCCCGACTTTTTCTATATTTGTCGATGCGTTATCATCCCGGTCGTGTTCTACGCCGCAGTTGAGGCAAACAACCGTCCTTACAGATAGGTCGAGTTTGCCCCAGCGATAACCGCATTCAGAGCAGCATTGACTGGTTGGCTCCCATCGACTGATAACAGCGAAGTCGCGGTTATACTTATCGGCTTTTGCGCTACACATCGACCGGAACTCATACCATCCAGCTTGGCTAATTGCCCGTGATAGCTTACGGTTTTTGAGCATACCGCCAACGTTCAAATCCTCCAAAGCAATCACTTGGTTTTCGTTGACCACTTGGGTGGATAGCTTGTGCAGAAAGTCTTTGCGCTTATCCCGGATTTTGGCATTGAGCTTGGCGACTTTGAGTCGCATCCGATCACGCCGCTTCGAGCCTTTTGTACGCTTGGCTAACCGCCTCTGAGCGCGTTTAAGTTTACGGTAGAGGCGACAGGAATCTGGACTATTGATTATGAAGCCGTTGGAGCAAGCGGCAAAAGTTTTCAGCCCTAAATCAATCCCGATAGATGGGTTTTTAGCCGGTCTAATCTCCGGCTCTACCTCAACCACAAAACTGAGAAAATAGCGGTTAGCACAATCTTTGATAACTGTTACTGAACTAGGCTTTGACGGTAAGGGTCTTGACCATTTCGTTTTGATGTCGCCAATCTTAGCTAAGTAAACCTTGGATTTTTTAACCTTAAATCCACCTTTGGTGAATCTTGCTGTCTGCTTAGAACAGCGAGACTTAAACTTGGGTAGATTAACTTTTTTGCCCTTCCTATTTCCCTTACAGGATTGGAAGAAATTGTAGAAGGCGACACCTAGATCAGCTATAGACTGCTGTAGTGGGATGTTTGAGACTTCACTCAACCATTCTCGCTCAACGGTTTTCTTAGCCTGAGTGATGCAAATCTTTTGCAGTTCGCTATTTTTGGGAAACTTCTGGGACTGCCGACACAGCGCCAGTGCATCATTCCACACCACACGGACACAACCAAACAAGCGGGCTAACGACTTCTGTTGCCCTGGCGTGGGATAGATTCGGTAGTTGTGTCTCGCTTTCATGGTGCTATTTATTATATGTTGGTCTGCCAAATTAGACAACTATTTCATGTTTTAATTGAGTATCCCCCTAAGTTATCGATATCCCAAATTATTAATGCGCTTGCATGGGGTGTCTAGTCGCCGTTATGGACAAGCTGGATACACAAACGAGAGCAAAAACAAGCTTTGGAGTCCTAGCTACTTTGCGGTTTCTGTTGGTGGATGCCCTCTTGAAGTGCTGAAAAAGTACATCAGAAATCCAAGCCGTCCTTGAAGGACGGGAAGCCTGAACCCAAATTTCCGGTCATTGCTTGAGAAAGGAACTTGCCAGAACAGAACTGGCGTTGGTTTCAGGAGTCGATGGGAGTTTTTTCCTAGGGAGTGAGATACCCATGGGTCTTTCAACTCGCTTAATCTTCAAGCTGCTTCACTGAAACCTCTACGGCGTCTACATCAATCGTACCTGGCGGCGTCAAGCGGTTAAATTGACCCTGTTCGACTTTCAACAATTCGCCACAGTTGGGACAGCGACATTCGGTACGATTAAACCCAGTAAACTCGTAGGCGCAAACGGGACATTTATCCTCAACCAGGTTACGCTGTAACCACCAGCGAAAGCCAACCCAGCCAATGACTGGCGCTAGGATGGCTAACCCAATCAGAATTAAGAATCCGTTGACCAGCCAGCCCAAGCCAACTGTTCCCAGTAATAAAAATGTGGCTAATAGGGTGAGCCAACAGCCCACGCCTGATAGGTTAAACTGAGCAAGTTTAGGATCGTACTGGTTCACTGTACTTGGAAAGAAACTGACTATCTCCATCCTAGTTCACATCAGGTTTAACCTGAGAGGTTCATCCCAACAAGGTTTTAACTGCTGATCACTTCTGGTGATACAGATTGTCCTAACCGGGGTTCAGTACCGGCGAGTAGGCGCTGAATATTGGCTTGATGTCGTAATATAACATATAGCCCCGCCATAACCCCAAATATCTGGTAAGGCAAAGGTTGGGCTAAGACAATCATCAAAACAGCAACCGCGATCGCAGCCGCAATAGAACCCAGAGAGACAAACCGCGAGAAACTGACGACCCCAATAAAGATTACCAATACACTCAACGCGACAAACCAAGACATAGCCAATAAGACGCCCAACCCTGTGGCGGCTGATTTTCCTCCTGTAAAGTTAATCCAAATTGATTTGCTGTGACCCACCATCGCCACCAAGGCGACGACAGCCACCAACCAAGGTTTCCAGGTATCTGGGATCACGGATGTTCCCGTTAGGGAAAAGAAGCCATGCACCAAAGCAACAGCACCAACTCCTTTAGCCGCGTCAATCAGTAAAACAACGAAAGCCGGACCTTTTCCCAGGTTTCTCAAAACATTGGTAGCCCCCGTCGATCCCGAACCGATTTCCCGAATATCAATTCCTTTAACCAGACGTCCAGCCAAATATCCAGTCGGAATTGAGCCAAGTAAGTAAGCGGTGATCAGCAGTAGCCCAATCCAACTCAACTCAAGCATCATCGTTTCAGATCCTCCACAATTAACAATATAAATTTTCTGGGAATAGCGGGACTAAAATAAAAATCAACGCCAAATAAAGCCAATTGTCTTCGTAATCCTCCTGTTCAATTCTGCCACAGGATCAAGCTATAGGCGCAAAAAACTAATATAAAAGCACAGATTAAGCAAAAAAAATAGACATCTCCTGAAATCCGACTTTTCCCTAGACAGGAGCAAAGTTTCAGATTCTTTTTCAGCAAATGTCTATTGTTTATATCAGCTTACCGCCATGGTAGATAGCTGTCTGTACTCAGATTTAATTGCCACCAACGTAATCCTTGCTCAGTCGCCAATAGTGATGAAAAGTTGGTTTTCCCCAGGTGCGGTTGGCAACCACACCGATGCTGTTTTGACAATTATTGCCAATCAGACCTAGGGCATATTCGGGGTATGCCTTGGGTTGGATGGCGTAAGTGTCGGGATCTCCGCTGACTGGAACCAATACCCAGGTCTGCAATTCAGTTTGGCTGCGCCGTTGCAACCTTGGATAACCGTCATTCCCCGGTTTGTCTGGGGCTTGGAGATACAACTGCTCCTTGAAGGTGACATCTTTCTCCCAGCATTGGATGTAGTAAGTGCCATCGGTCTGCTTGGTCAGCAGCCACAGGTGTCCTTGGTATCCTGCTGTAGTCTTAGGAGGATCAAGGTTCCAGGTATGGACATAATCGTTGACATTGGGACTGTAACCTACAGCTTGTAAATAAGTACCTGTCACATGGTGAATGAACATCCAGGTACCGGAAACATCATCTGGGCGTGTGACCATATCTTCATCCTCGGGTTCAATTGGGGGTAGTTCTGGAACGGAACTTGGAACTGTGATTTTGACGGGTTTGCCGCCAAGGATTTCGCCGTCAACGACGACATCAAGGGAGCCGTTGAAGACCTGAGTTTGGCTGGTGGCTTCTACTGTGCCAATCCAGTCAACGTCAAAGCTAAGTTCATGGTCTTGATCTCTGCTCAGCGGACCATAACCATCGCTAGGTGCGATCGCAACGACAAATGGTGCAGTGGCGCCGCTAGCTACCAGACTGACGTTGCCGATTGAGGTGATCTGTGCTGCCAATTCTGTGGTAATTGTCTCCACAATCGTGTCGGCACTGACACCTTGGACGAGCTTACAACCCGTTGCCTTGGCGATTCGGCTCCCTTGTCCAGGGGTGCCACCAGGATCTCCGCATCTAGACCTAAACGCGCTGGAGGATCTTACTGGATCGTCGTCGAGTCCGGCTGGAGCACGATAGTTGGTGTTCATGGAAAGCGCCAGCACTTTGATCTTCTCTGCCACCAGCTTAGCGGTGACTGATGCCTCGGTGATGTCGTAGGAGAGGTGGGAAATTTCTTTGCAGACTGGGTCGTGACCGGCGGCGTCGCCAAACCAAACAATAATCCGCTTGGCATCTGCACGCCAACCGATCTTACCGCCTGGTGGTTCGGCAACTTGATCTAGTCCATAAAACTGAGCTTCTGGCGTGTCCTGACCGGGGGAGGTTGTCCAGGCATCGATCGCGGCTTTGACGACGGCGATATCGGCGCTCAGGCTACATTGGTGGGCGAATCCGTAAGGATGTTCGTCGGCAACCGGAGCCGGAAAGTCCTTGTAGTCGCCAACCCCGAACCAGACATCTGCCCCTAGGTTCTGGATTCTGGTCATGGCATCGAGGATGCCGCTCTTGACCGCCGCGATCGCATTATTCATGCTACCCGTTGTGTCGGCGAGAAAATAGGCATCCACTTTCGGGACTACCCCAGATTTCGGGATAGTTACCTTCACCACTTCGGCGAAGGTCTGATCCATGGATAGGGTCAGATCATTCGTCGCGGGTGAAACCTGAATCGGAATACTCATTAACTTGAATATCTCCTTTGCATTTAAGCAAAAATTTTTGCCTTCAACAGGCAGTTGCTAATCTTTGATCACTGAGCATTAGCCGGAAATTCGGTCAGTCGCCAATATTCATGCCAAGTTGGTCTTCCCCAGGAGTTGCTGAGGACTATATTATGGCCGTTGGTACAATTACCTTGATCAAGACCCAAGGCACAATTGCTGAATCTCTTCGATTGGATGACGTAAGTGTCGGGATCACTGGTGACTGGAACCAATACCCAGGATTGGAAATCGTTAGTTTCTTCGCGGGGTCGCAACATTGGGGCAGCGCTTTGCCCAGGTGTGTTTGGCGCTTGGAGATACAACAGCTGGGTAGAATCCCGGGTCTGGATCAGGTAAGTTCCATCGGTCTGCTTGACCAGAACCCACAGGTGTCCTTGCTGAGGTACCGCAAAATTTCGAGGAGGATCCTCCGCCCATACCTGGACCACCCGATTCAAAGCAGGAGTGTAACCACGAACTATAAAATAAAGACCCGTCACTTGGTGAATCAACATCCAGGTACCGGAACGATCATCTGGGCGTGGCATGGTAATTTCCTCATCAAGTGGTACTGTAATTGTGACGGTCTTGCCGCCAACGACTTCTCCATCGGCAATGACATCAAGGGAGCCACTAAATACCTGATCCTCGTAGGTGGCTTCTACTGTGCCAATCCAGTCAACGTCAAAGCTAAGTTCATGGTCTTGATCTCTGCTCAGCGGACCATAACCATCGCTAGGTGCGATCGCAACCACAAATGGTGCGGTGGCTCCACTGGCTACTAGACTGACGTTGCCGATTGAGGTGATCTGTGCTGCCAATTCAGTTTTGATCGTCTCCACAATCGTATTGGCACTGACACCTTGGATAATTTTGCCACCCGTAGTCTTGGCAATCCTTGTCCCTTGTCCGGGGGTGCCGCCCGGATTGCCGCAGAATGGCTGATACCCTGTAGCTTTCGCTTTTGGATCGTCGTCCAGCCCCACCGGAGCGCCGCTGCTGCTCAAACTTAGGGCTAGCACCTTGATCTTTTCTGCCAATAGTTTCGCGGTGACCGATGCCTCGGTGATGTCGTAGGATAAACCGGAGATTTGCTGGCATACGGCGTCGTGACCGGCTGCGTCACCAAACCAGACGATGATCCGCCGAGAATCAGCACGCCAACCAATCGTGCCACCTGGTGCTTCGGCAAGCTGATCGAGGGCGTAAAACTGAGCCTCGGGAACGTCTAGACCTGGAGTGACCGTCCAGGTAGCGATGGCGGCTTGGATCTCGGCTGTGTTGGCACTCAGGCTATGCTGGTGCAGGAAGGCGTAGGGATGTCTGCCAGGATCTGGAGCCGGAAAGTCTTTATATTCGCCAACCCCGAACTGGACATCGGCTCCTAGCGCCCCGATTTCGGTTAGGACATCCGATATACCAGTTTTGACAGCATCGATCGCATTCTTCATGCTACTGGTCGTGTCGGCGAGAAAATAGGCATCCACTTTCGGGACTACCCCAGATTTCGGGATAGTTACCTTCACCACTTCGGCGAAGGTCTGATCCATGGATAGGGTCAGATCATTCGTCGCGGGTGAAACTTGAATTGGAATACTCATTAAGTTCAATATCTCCTTTGCATTTAAGCAAAAATTTTTGCCTTCAACAGGCACAATTCCCAACGGTCTGATAGAGTATTTATCTTCTTTCTTTTACATTGACGATGACAGTTGTTCGCGCTTGACTTCTCCTTGGTGTAAATAACCAAGGATTCTCAAAGGATACTCCGAAGTCGGTTAAAACACCGTTCCTGGAGTCGCCTGTGACAGTTGCGTAAGTTCTGTCAACTTTCGATTGTCATAATTCCAGCAATACTTGTCAATATGAAAAAGTAAAGAATTATTAAGCCTACTCTATAGCAATTCTAAATAGGTTGTGTAAATTTTTCCCAAGGATATCTTTGCTATGTCTGGGTTTCAAGATGCTCACCTTTCACAACTCATTTAGAATCGCTATATATTATTAATAATTATTCATTTGCTGAGGATCGGGAGCAAAGGCTAACCAGAGAGGAAATTGCAGAATTGAAAGACGAATCTGGTCTTCTGTTTCATCAACAATGATTAAAGGAAGTTGTTTCTGGGTCATCAACCGATCCGCTTTTTGCACCAGGGCTGATGCTTCCTCAAATAAAACCACCCCCCGTTCCGGACCAAAATCACTGCGGGAAATGCCCAGACAATCCTGCAATCCTCTGCGCCATTCTCCTAGCCGTTCAGGGCTATTGGCAAGAACCAGAGTGCGTAGTCTATCACCGTAAAGCGTCCGCAGCACAGACATCACGGCGGAGGCGACCAAAATATTCTGCAAGCGGCTACCGATGGTGCGAATCGCCCCACGCCCCCCTTGAGTAAAAAACCAATTGGACACTCGCTCCCCATGAATTGGCTCAAACGTGCGCCGCAATTGCCAAGGCGGACCATAATAATCTGGCATCTTGCGGTATTGGTCAATAATGTCCCGAATTTGCCGGATCTGATCTTGAAACGCCTGTTCAGCAAATTTGGGTGTAGGCGAAGAAGCTGGCGGCTGTGGTTCATCCATCCTAGGTTGGAACGATTCTGCCGTCGGTTCCGCTAATTCCAACTGTTCAGCCGCCACAACCAAGTCTTGTAAACTGCCAACCAAATAGTCTTTAAAACCCTGCACCCGAATAGCTAATTCTTGAGACACCCCAGCAAATGTGGTTCGCATTTCCGTGCGAATGCGTTCTCGGCGGCGTTCGAGTTGCTCCACAGAAATCAAAAGGGCTTGCTTGCGCTGCTCTAATTCGCTTAACCCTTCTTGGAGCATTTGTTGGATGGTGGCTTGGGTTTTGGTCAACTGATCCGATAAAATCTGATTTTGGCTGGCTTGTAACTGGGCAATTTTTTGCCTCAACTGCTGTTCTTGCCACTCAAGGTCAGCTATCGTTTGAGTGAAATTCGCCACTGTTTCCTGTTGATCACTTGATGGCGTCATCTGATTATCATTATCTGGCGCAGGTAAGTCTAAAGCCTTTGAATTGTCAGCTTGTGGTTGTGTCACGTCAGATTGGTAAGATAGCTCAATTAAGGGATCAGGTCTTTCTGTTTCGGGTTTTTGCTCTGGAGATTTTTCATCAAATACCTCAAGGATTGGTTGTTGTTCTGGATTGGATTCCTGGCTTTGTGGTTCGTCTGAATTCATTGAATAATTAGTATCTGAATAATGATTTACACTCCCAACCCCTAAACGGTGGGATTATTCGCAAGGGTGAGTTACCTGGCAAGAGAGCCTTCGATCAAAGGTGTTCTCAAGCCTAAGCATTAATTTGGCAAGGCATATCACAAATGAATCTCAAATCTGGGGACAGCGCTCCTCTAAGCAGAGTTTAAGCTGCTTGGGATCAAATAAAATGGGCAAGAAGTGGATGCTATTAACTTCCTTAAAATAGAAAAGGATTGGAAATGATGACCAGAAGATCCGCCAATTTGACCAGTCTTTATAAGGAAAACGGCGAATGAGAGTCTGGGAACGATAGATATCCAATGCGGTTTCGGTAAATTGAAGACGGATGGTTACCGCTTGAATCATTAAAAATAACCCGAAAAGAGAAATGAGTAAACCAACCCAAATTTGGAGCAGCACAATAGGTATACTGCCCACAACCAATACCAAAGGAATAACGTAGCTAGGGGCAAGTTCGATGGTTTGGGTTGATGAAGATGAAGAAGTAGCAGAGGTCACTTGACTAAATTTCCGTTGTTTATCGACATAATCGCTCTATTTTAATATACCCCTGATTAGAGAACTGCACTGCCTGTGCCTTGGAACATCAGCCACGATAAAAAAAAGTTAGTGATGAAAATGGCGAGTAAAGCTGTGACGACTGCCGTTGTCGTGGATTGACCGACTCCTTTGGCACCACCAGTAGTGGTCAATCCCCAGCTACAGCCAATGACGGCTATCAGCATCCCAAATACAGCCGCTTTAATCATCGCCGTAAACAAATCCCAGATTCCCAGGAAATTCCGGGCGGAATCCAGAAACACAGATTGGGGAATATTGTAGAAATTAATGGCAATCAATACACCTCCCGTCATGCCGAGAATAATCGAGAGAATTGTCAATAACGGCAGCATTAAACAGCAGGCAATGACACGAGGAATGACCAAATAATCAATGGGATCAGTTTTGAGCATATAAAGCGCGTCAATTTGTTCAGTCACGCGCATCGTGCCAATTTCAGCCGCAAATGCTGAACCGACTCGTCCGGCAATCACTACAGCCGTTAAAACAGGCGCAAGTTCCCGGCTCAATGCCAGTGCCAAAACCCCTCCGATGGCTGTAGTCGCCCCAAAGTTAATAAATTCTCGCGTTACCTGAATGGTAAACACGGCACCGATAAAACTAGCCGTGATCATGGCAATAGTTAGTGAATCCGGACCAACGACTGCCATTTGATCGAGGGTATTGCGTCGGTGGATTTTACCACCCAAAAGATGAACGATGACTTGACCGCCTAATAAAATGGCAGCTAGCAAGCGCAGAGTCCACAATCCTAAGCTAGAACTGGAGGGGGTTTCATTCATCGATCATTTGTCATTTGTCATTTATCCTTTGTCATTGGTCATTTGTTTTTGTTAACTGTTAACTGTTAACTGTTAACTGTTAACTGTCTAAGGACTATCTGCTCTCACTTGATTCCACACGGAAACGTTCTACAGAATTGAGTAGATCTCTTGCCACACCGACCAAGTTTTGCAAGGCACTGGACACCCGTTGGGCTTCTTGAGATGTTTCTTGGGCAGTTAGCTCAACCGATTGCATGACTTGGGCAACAGCACGGGATGTTTCGGTTTGCTCAACTGTATCCGCTTTAATTGCCCGCACCAGAGCATCAATGCGATTGGACACTTGGATAATGTCTTCCAGTGCTTGTTTGGCTTGCTCTGCCCGTTTGGTTCCATCAATAACCTGCTGAGTGCCTTCTTCCATCGCCGTCATCACCGACCCGGTTTCGCTTTGAATCTGCATGACGATTTGCTCAATTTCTTTGAGTGCCTTGGCTGAGCGGTCTGCCAGTTGTCGCACTTCATCGGCAACGACGGCAAATCCTCGACCCGCCTCTCCAGCTCGAGCTGCCTCGATACTGGCATTGAGCGCTAACAGGTTGGTTCGGGAGGCAATTGTGGAAATTACGGCGACAATCTTAGAAATTTCCTGGGAAGATTCCGCCAGACGCTTGACTTTCCGCGTTGTTTCTGCTACTGTTTCCCTGATTTGTAAGATACCTGCCACCGTATGTTCTACAGCGTGACCTCCTCTGTGAGCGACATCAGCAGCGGTGTGGGCGACTTCCTCGGCTTCCCGGGCGGCTTCAGCGACTCGTTGAATGGAGTCGGTCATCACCTGAACGGAGTTGAGGGTAACTGCCAGTTCCTCGGCTTGGCGCAAGGCGTCATTGGATAAACTGCCGGCAAACGCCGCACTTTCAGTAGAACCCTTGGTTACTTTACGCGCGGCATCTTTTACCTGTTGGACGATTTCCCGTAGATTTTGAATGGTTAGATTAAAGGAGTCAGCCACTGCACCCAAAACGTCGGCTGTCACTTCAGCTTGAACCGTCAGGTCACCGCGTGCGGCTCCTTCAACATCATCAAGCAATCGAATCACCTGGCGTTGCAGGTCTTCTTTGGCTTGTTCTTGTTCTTCAGCTTTTCGGGTGGCTTCGCTGGTGGTTGTCAGGATCACTCGCGCCATCTGATTAAAACCCGAAGCTAGCTGACCTAGTTCTCCCTCGGAGTAGATGGGGACACTGACATTAAGATTCCCCTGAGCAACGGAGTCAAACTGGGTTTGTAAATCTGCTGTAACCTGTTGAATCTGGCGAGTGGTGATCCGACCCAGATATAGGGTAATGCCAAAACTGGCAGCAAATGCCGCACCACTGGCTAAAGCATGGGCGAATTTGAGATTTGCGATCGCTCCTTGAGCTTGCCCTTCGGATCTGGCACTTCGGGCAGTAATACTTTGTGCCGAAAAACTCACTAAGGCAACCACAAAAGCGGAGGCAATCCCTGCGGCAAAAGACGTAATCCACTGTTTATGATTGAGGGAAGCATTTTCAAAGGGAGCCAGCCATCCTTGCTCAACATTAACGATAGGTTCATGTCCCCCCTCTTTAGTCTGATTAAAAACTGGGAGTTGTTCAGTTGAGTTACCAAGACTGAATATTTCTTCATCACTATCGATTGAGCGATACCCCTGAGCAGATTTCTGATGAGCAGCTAAACCATCTCGGACGGCATCGCCATTTTCCCTAACTCCCGCACCTTCGCTGGCTGATGGTACTACCCCACTGTTACTTAAGACATCAAAATCTGATTCCCTCGCACCGGGGTCAGATAATTCATCCTGATCGTCTATGGCGAAATCGGGAAGAGAGCCTAAATCATCTTCAAATACATCAAAAACGTCTAAAAACCCCTCTTGAGTATTTTGATTTTCTTCAAGTTCTGAAAAGCTTTCGGCATCAGCGTCAGCTATGTCATCCATGGTGAAAGCATCGTCAAAGCTCTCAAAGTCAAACTGCTCGGGAGCGTTAAATCCATTTTGATCAAAGTCTGGCTCGTCCTGAGTGTACTCACTTGCGTCAAATGCCTCTATCGCTTCATCCGTCTGTGTTCCTGAATAGTCAAACTCATCTGTATCCGTTGGCAAAGCCTCCCCCAACTCCGCTGAATCCATCAGTAGGGTTTCGTCTTCATAAACGGGGTAATCTGTCTGATATGACTCGTCGATAGATTCCTCATGCCAACCCTCCATTTCCTGATCCACTTCCGATAAGTCTTGGTCGAAATGGGATTCGGACTCATAAGATGGTGAGAGCTCCTCCTCAGAACCTTCAAATTCAGGGATGCTACCGGGGGGCATGACAAAGGTTGCCGCAGTATCATCCTCAGACGCCCCTGGTGAAAATTCCTCAAAGTTATCCTGATAATCTGCCTCGGTAAATGGGCTCTCATCTAGAGCAAAATCACTCGATTCTTCTTGATAATCTGCCTCGGTAAATGGGCTGTCATCTAGAGCAAAATCACTCGATTCTTCTTGATAATCTGCCTCAGTAAATGGGCTGTCATCTAGAGCAAAATCACTCAAAGAATCCTGCTCATTTTCCCAATCACCACTATCTTCGTCTAAACCAGGCAAGGCAAATGGGTTGGACTCATCTGCATAACTTGGATCATCTGTCGTTTCCGATTCATCAATAAATGAACTGTCCAAGGGTTCAGTAAAGGGCGAAGATGAAGTCGAGTCAAAATCATCTCCCATTCCCACTTCATCCAAATCTAAAGCCCCTAAATCGAAATCCTCCGACTCTTCAATCGCTTCTGAGCCTTGCCAGGTTTCTAGTGTGGGTACTTCATTCAACTCATCGGTTTCATCAATATCCTGGAAACTGTTATCGAATTCTTCTGTGGATGGGCTTGAATCGGCAGAATCGAACTCATTTGGCAGTTGACTAGCATCTTCTAGACCTTTATGAGCATATTCAATAAAATCAGGTTCAGACGTTAGATTGAGGACTTGTTCGTAGTGTTCCCTTGCTTGATCGTACTGCTGTAGACCATAGCAACAGATATGACCCTTAAGTAATAAAGCACTTGGATCATTGGGGAACTCTTCTATCAACCGACTAATAATATCGGCAGCTTCTTGGTATTTGCCTTGTGCGTAAGCCGTTTGCGCTTGTGTATATTCCTGGACGTAATCCGTACTTGATGCCATTGACCTCCTCCCGTTGCTCACCAGGAAAAAGGAAAAAGCAAACATTTGCTTTCTTTTTCCTTGCTTGTACTATTCATTCATGCTGCCCACCGTGCTGCTCGTAGAATTGCCACCTGATCGAGAAGTCGTAAAAATTTATTGGACTCTGGATCTAATAACCACTCTCCTTTTAAAAAAGGTGCCATCGTATCGGGAACATTCATTGCTATTTGTAATTGCTCCACATCTAACCAATCCATATCCACAATTCGCTCCACCGCTAAACCGAGCATTGTATCTTGGTCTTCGATAGCAATGACGGGAATTTCGGCTCGATCTGTATTGACGGGTATCGCCTCTCCCATAAATTGACCCAGATCACCCACCCAAATGACCCGACCTCGCATGTTGATCGTCCCTAATAATAAGGGAGAAGCATTCGGGATGGGGGTGATCTGGTTGGGAGATGGTTCAAGCACTTCTTTAATCCCAGTCGCTGGTAAAGCAAATTCCATACCAGAAGGGACGTAAAAACGCAAGTGCAATTCACCCTCAGGACTTTCTAATTCTTGCAATTCCGGGGCTTGATCTTGACCAGTATCTGTTAAAAAATCCGGATTTCCAACCATTGGCAGCTAGAGTCTTAACTATATTTATGACCGGAGTAGCTGTTTGACTGTACCAATCAACTCGGTGGGTTGAAAGGGCTTAGCGATGTAGGCATCTGCTCCTTGCTTCATTCCCCAATATCGATCAAATTCTTCGCCTTTTGAAGAACACATGACCACGGGTACATTTTGGGTTTTGGGGTCAGCCTTTAAACGACGACAGACCTCGTACCCATTCATACGAGGCATAACAATATCTAATACCACTACATCAGGACAAGAATGCAGAATATGTTCTAAGGCTTCCACTCCATCGCTGGCTACAGAGACAGTCAACCCACTGCCTTTGAGGAGGTCTGAGATCATCTGTCGTTGTGCCAAACTATCTTCTACAACCAAAACTGTACTCATAACCCCCTACCTGACTTGCCAATAAGCGCACGAATTTTGAATGTGAACTGAGCTATACCCTTGAGCTATACCTTTAAACATAGATAGAGTAATGATTAATGTATCCTTTATGGTAGCTTCATCCTGTACTGACGCCCCGCCTCCATTGTGACAGGCTCAACGGCTAAACGGAGCAGGGCGTATGGCGGCATGAGTCTATGAGGTGATTGTAGCGGAAGAATTACCTTTATGCTTGTCACGCGATCGCTCTTTTTAAGCCGATGCTGACTTGGTGATATCGCTTGCCTCTACCTCCTCCTCTCGGGTTGGGCGGGAACTATCGAAACCCATTTTTTCCGGATCTCCTGGACCTACGTATTTCTCCAACAACATCAACAGCTCACTTGCTCCAAACGGTTTAGTCAAATAGTCCGTTGAGCCTACCATGCGAGCTTTGACGCGGTCAATAAAGCCATCTTTGCCCGTCAGCATGATGATGGGAGTTTGTCGAAATACCGTGGATTGCCGTAACATGCCACACAGTTCATATCCATCGAGTTTGGGCATGACTACGTCACATAAAATTAGAGCGGGTTTGATTTGAAAGAGTAAGCTCAGAGCTTCGAGGGGATTTTGAATCGCCGTTACTTCATATCCTTGAGCTTGCAACATATATTCGACAGTCTTGCCAACTGCCAAGTCATCATCAATACAAACCACCGATGGTGCATAATCTGAATAGGTGGATTCCCACGGCTGTCGAACCGCGAGGGTTTCTTGGGGTGTTGAACTCAGCAATTGAATCCAACCCCTTTGGATATAGGGATAAATAGCTCGGGTGACAGTCAGGATGTCACGATTGAGATAGCGAGCCATCTGCCGCAGAGAATTCTTGCCATTTGCCCACCGTTGTAGGGTTCTAAATGCATTTTCTGGCAATCGAGCCTTTAATTTAGTTTCATCAGTAATCACCGGGCATTGATTGGGGGATTGGATATGGGGATGAAATTGCTTCCACTCCTGTACTTGCTTCATAATCTTGGTCACTAGAGGGGCAATTTCTAAGGTGGTAAGTTGGGGCGCTAATGCTGGACCAACCTCGAATACAAAATACCCATTGTGGAGGCTAAGCAGGTCAAATAGGGTTTCATGCACCATACTGCGGAGGATGCTGCGCCCTTGAGCCGGCGTGATCATATGGTTTTCTAGCAAAGCCCAAAGATAGCCATATTCGGGAGCATTAGTTGAATCAATCGAGAGTTCTTCTATGTCATCTAAAGCCGTTTCGGCTCGATAGCGACGCAGGTAATCGCGCAGTCGTGACAAACTGTGATCACTGTTTGCCGCGTAGGCAATTTGTCCGTTGAGGAAAAAAACAAACCAAAATGGTCCAGGGCGACGGGGTGGGGTCTCTAGGTAGGAGCGTCCCTGGGTAAATTTATGACTCACATCACTACCAAAGCTATTGGCGTGGAAGCTGTGCGCCTCAACTAACAGTTCTCCTGTGCGCTGACCGAGTTCGATCAGTTGCAGGATACTGCGGATATCAATTTCATTTAACGTTCCCTGCATTTTAAGGAAAATGTACTCCTAAAACCTGGCGTTCAATGCTGAGACGAAGCATGGTCTGTTTGGTTATCAGGTTGCCTGCCATGTCAACCTCAACAAAAACTTTATGCTGTACCACCACCGCTGACTGACCATGTTAAGATATCATCTAATCAAATTTGAATGGATCGTTTAACGGCTGTATTTCAACTTAAGCATTGTTAAACTTTCAATTAACTTTACTCAATAGAGCCACTGAAATTTATACTGTTTTCCTGGGGCAAGAGTAAATCAAAACCTCTATGTATTCAGTATAATTGAGGACTAGACTTGCTGTAACACCTCCTGAGCAGGCGGATGGAACGGCGGTGAGCGATCGCGTCGATAGCCAATAAGCCAAGTTAGCTAGGATAAAGGGACAAGGCGGATGGCGGCAACGATGAATTAACCGCTAAAATGAAAACAATCAGGTGTGTCTAGCAAGGGGTCTTACTAGCTTCGGCTAGGCATCTTGTTCAAACAGTAACAAGAATACAGCCATCCACTTACCGAACTAAATTTTATAGCCAATGGAGCGGGATTGAGCAAAAAGCTGGTATATGTGCAAGCCAAAGACTTATAATTTCTCATAGATATTTATAACTAATTGTAATACAGCCAAAGTCATGGATCGAGAATGGCTTCGTTAAATAAACATGAATTGATGGTCGAGTGGGAAATCTGTAGCATTCCTCCATCCGTCAGGACTATCTTGTGATAGCTGAGGTCAGGACGATAGTCCAAGACATGGCTGTCCCTGTCACTTGCCAAAGGCTAGCATTGTAGACAAAGCTGCTCGGTCTATCAATCAGGGTTAGCTCAAAATCAAATCAGGAGCAGTGCGACCAGCAACCTAATCCACGGTTGAGCCAGCTCAGGTTAGCTTAGTCATGAATTGGGTACAAGACAAGTAAAGAGGACGATCAGTGTGCTGTATCTAGCAGAAGTCAAAAAGCAGAAAAGCGGTTTTGCCAGTTTTGGTGGCAGTAAGGCCGAACTCAAACTGCTGGCTTGTCAGCGGAATGATCAGAGTTGGAGCGCTGTTCCGGGGGAAGAAACCATCCCAGGAGACGAAGCCGGTAGTATGGGTGATGGGGCTTTGGTAATTGTCAACCTTGGCAACAATCGACAAGTTCAAGGCGACATTGAGCCCGCCGGGACGAGACTGGCGAACATCTTACAAAATTTTTCTCGTCTGTTGGAGAAGGCGAAAAGTCAAGAAGAAGAAATTGAACAGTGGAAGCAGTCCTTGACCTATCAAAGTCAAGAACTCAACCGCCGCGAGATGGAAATGGAAGCGCGGCTGGAACAGATGCAAGCCCTGGAGGAAGAGGCGGAACAAATTGATCAGCAGCGTCAAGACATTGAAAGTGCGAAAGAGGAATCGGAACGACTCAAAGAAGAGTTTGAGCGAAAACAACAGGAACTAGAAGGGGCTTGGGAGCATCTGCGCGGTGAACAGCGGCGTTTGGAAGAGCAACAAGGGGATCGGCAACAAACCTCCGGTTTAAGTGAGGAAGACGTAGCGGCGATGCAGGAGTTGCTCGATCGCCTATCCACCGCTGTCGCTCCTACAGATACCGTGCGGGAACAGTTGAATCAGGCGTTTGAAATCGTTGATCAACAACAGTCAGAACTGGATAATGACTGGCAAAAACTGGAATATCAGCGCCAACAAGCTGAGCAACGACAAACCGACATTGACGAGCAAGAGTTAGAAATTCAACGGCGTAAGCAAGAATTAGATCAGGTTCAAACCTCATTTGAAGAGGCGCAAGCTGAATTCAAGGTGCAGCAGAATGCCTGGGAAATGAAGCAAGAATCCGTACATATACTGAGCCTGCAACTCCAAACTCACCAAGAGTTACATCAAGAGCTTGCCCGTTTAGCAACCACCTCAGCCGATGTCAAAATTAGCCAAGAGGTTGACATTCAAGGGCTGGAAAATATGCCCCTGGGTGAACTCCAGGAAATCGTGCAAAATTTACAGCAAGATTTAGAGAGAGTGGTGCGTTTTGTCAACGATCAGGAAGAGGAACTCACATTCCAGCGCCAATCGGTAGAAGAAATACAAGAAAAAATTAATAACGCCAGCGAGTACGATCGCATTAGTTTGGAAACCGAGTTAGCCGACGAGCAAGACCGCTATCAAATGCTTGATGAAACTCTCGTCGGTCAACGCCGTAACCTGCGGGAGAGAGAAGAAATTCTCAATCAGCATGTCCGTGTCTTACGCCGTCGCCAGGGTATTAGTGACGGGAGTAGCGACGATACCCATAAAATTGACCTCGGTCCAGTCTTAAACCAGCTTGAAGCTCAGCGACAACAGCAGGAAAGCGAACTGGAAAAACTGGAAAGCCAGGTTGAGCAAATGCGCCAAAGCATTAGCCAAGCTGAGGAGATGATTGCTCAGCAAGCGAGTGAGCAAGATGCCAAACGCTCTGAGTTACAAAGCTTGGAAGAAAACTGGCAATCGATGCAAATGGAAGTCGCTGAACTTTGGAGTCAAGTTAATCTTTATCAAGAACTCTTACCGTCCAAACAAGAGGCGCTTAATCAAATTCGCCAGATACTCGAAGCAATCGCAGAAGCGCTCAATCAAATTCAGGAAGTTGGCGACTATCAACTCCAGGCAATTTCTGAGATGCGACAAACGGTTGATGGCATGGTTGAATCACCGGAACTGGCGGCTTCATAATGGAGCATGGCTCCAAGGCTCCAAGGCTTGAACAGACCCCAACTAATTGCAAGCAATCTAGTTGGGGATTCTCTCCTGCTGTTACCACGAAGAGCCGCTGTTCTCGGTGAATACCAGGAACTTCTGCCTTGGCACTCCTCCCTGCTATTTCTACTAGGGAGCTAAGAC
>NZ_JAVJZI010000077.1:0-24667 GCF_040223135.1 Coleofasciculus sp. G3-WIS-01 | reverse complement strand
TAAAGTTAGAGTTCCGGTTATCGGTTGGTTGAGGACCTATGAGCGGTTACCCGTCCACTTTCAGCCCAAATCTGTTACCATATCCAGGACGGCTGACCGATGGTTTATTAGCTTTAAACTGGACTATGAGCCAATTAACCGCCCCAAACCTCACCCAGTAGTGGGAGTTGATTTAGGAATAAAAGCGTTGGCTGTTTTGTCTACCGGGATTGTAGTAGAAGGTGCTAAAAGCTACCGAAAGTATGAGAAAAAACTCTCTCGTATGCAGTGGCTAAGTCGTCATAAGCAGATTGGTTCGGCTAATTGGAAAAAAGCCCAAGTCAAGATAGCTCGTTTACACCGCAAAATAGCCAATATCCGTAAAGACACATTACATAAACTCACGTCCTATTTAGCCCAAAACCACAGCCGAATAGGAGTAGAGGATCTTAACGTGTCTGGGATGATGGCTAATCACAAACTGGCGAAAGCTGTTCAAGACATGGGCTTTTATGAGTTCAAACGTCAGCTAGAGTACAAGTGCAAGCTGTACGGAGCAACGCTGGTTGAGGTTGACCAATGGTATCCCTCAACTAAAACCTGTTCTCGCTGTCATACCGTCAAAGATGAAATGCCTTTATCTGAGCGGGTTTTCCGGTGCGATAACTGCGGACTGGAAATTGATCGAGATTTTAACGCCTCCATTAATTTGGAGCAAGCCGCCAGTTAGGTGGGGGAGAGCCTGTGGACTGGTTGAGTGCCGACACCGAAGCGAGTGAAGCAGGAAGTAAGTGCCAAAGATGTCCATTTATGGGTAGCTTTGGGTAGATCTTATGTAACGGAACCACCAGAACCACGCGCAATGGCATCTTTTGACTGCGTTTAGCGCCTTTGGCAAGTTTACTGGTCACGGTTGGCAATAACATGGGGAAAGGATCACCTACATGGGCATAACACTGTATTGACTCGTCGGTTTGATTAATCGAGTTTTCTCGCGTTCTATGATCAAAGCTCCAAGCTACTTCCTTTTTTACCAAAAACTGTAGGGTTGCTAAAGCGGATAAATCTCTGTCTTCCTGAACTAATGCAAAGTCTGGACTCCTTGATTGATTTTTCCTAAGGAATCCCATAGTATATCTAATGGGTTGGGTTTCGTTACCAAGGACCCAACCCAACCTACCTGCCCTTGTGATCAAGGCTTATCCGAGCCGTATTGCCCCGCTTCCCCTGTTCCCTGTTAAGCAGTTCTTCACCTTTGCCCTGGCAAATAGACTGTAAATAAGCTACCCCTACCCAACTCACTCTCGACTTCAATCCTACCCTGATGAGCTTCCACAATCCGACGAGATAGATATAATCCTAAGCCACTCCCCGATCGCTTGTGCTTTCCTTGGCGAAATCGCTTGAAGAGTGTGGGGAGATCCTCTGGACGAATACCTGTTCCAGTATCTTGAATGGAAATAGTCACCAAAGGGGGTTGACTATCTCCCGATTTTGTGGATTCATCTAAACCTAAATGAACCTCAACCGACCCTTTTTCGGTAAACTTGACCGCATTACCAATTAGATTAGTGAATACACGGCGGAGTTCGAGGCGATCGCCCATCACCCGACAATTGCCTGAATTAAATAAATTGGCGCACTCTCCTAGATTCATGCTTAAAGCTAATCCTTTTTCCTCGGCTAAGGGAGTTAGTTCTTGAACGACTTCCTCAACCATTTCCTGAGGATTTATCGAAACAAAAGTTAACTCTTTAGACCCAGCATCGTGGCGATAAACTTCCAACACCGTATTCACCATCTGGACTAAATGTTGGTTGCTTTGCTGGATAGAAATAATTGCTTCTACTGCTGAATCAGGAAGCTGTCCAAAGCTTCCCCGTTGCAATAAACTCAGCATCCGATCAGCGGCGACTAAGGGGGTTCGTAAATCGTGGGTGAGACGAGAGACGAAATCCTCTCGTTGACGCGCTAGTTGCACTTGTTCATCAATACTATGCTTGAGCCGCAGTAGGGATCGCACTCGTGCTAATAACTCACCCACATCCACCGGCTTGCGAATAAAATCATCCGCCCCAGCATCGAGCCCTTCAATCGCACTCGATTGTTCATAAGCGGTGATCAGCAAAATTGGGATAAAGGGCAAGCTGCTATTTTCACGAATCCGCCGAGTCACCTCATAGCCATCCATTTGTGGCATCATCACATCCAGCAAGATTAAATCAGGAGGTGATTTTTCGACCGTTGCTAGTGCTGAACGTCCATCTTCTACTAAATTGAGTTCATATCCTTCCGTTTCTAAGATGGTTTGCATCAGGAATAAATTATCTGGCGCATCATCAACCGCCAGAATCCGGTCTATTTTTGGCTCAGGTAGATTCATTTTTCATTTATCTATAATTGAAAAGCATCGTAACCCGAAACGAAAAATATTAATTATACGCAGGTACTTTAATTTCTGTCAACTTCTCCGCATAAGAAGAAATACAACGCGGTAACTCGACGCGAAAAATTGATCCTTCTCCCACTTGACTTTCTACCGTAATATTGCCTTGCATCAGTTGAACTAAGGACTTGGTCATTGCCAATCCTAGACCGGTACCGGGGTATTGACGGGCTATGGTCTGATCCACTTGACGGAAGGCTTCAAAAATATAGTCTAATTCGGCTTGAGACAGACCAATTCCCGTATCCTCAACATCAATGACCACTCGTTGCGAATCAACCTCGTATACATTGATCCAGATCGACCCTGATTCTGTAAATTTAATCGCATTGATGAGCAGGTGTTTTAAGACCTTGTGTAAGCGAGAGCGATCGTTGATGATCGCTGGATTATTGAGTTGGATTTTGCTGGATAAATCTAACCCTTTTTGAACTGCCAAGGGACGAACATCCTCTAGGGTTGAATTAATCACTTGATCGACATTAAATTCTTCAGCTTTGAGTTCCAAAGCCCCGGCTTCAATTTGAGCAAAATCTAGTACTTCACTTAAGAGGGATAACAGATGTTTGCCGTTTTTTAAAATACATTTTATCATTTTTAATTGGGACAGCGTTAGTGACCCATGGCGTTGGAGTAGGAGCATTTGGGCAAAGCCAATAATTACATTCATTGGCGTCCGCAATTCATGGGATGTCGTGGCTAGAAACTGCGATTTAAGTTTAGATAGTTCTTTTAGCTGTAAATTTTGACGTTGAATTTGTTGCCGTTGTTGGGCTAATTCTTGATTTTGACGGACTAGCTGTTCATTCGTCTGGCGCAACTGCTGATGAGCCAGTTCAACCTGCCGTTCAGCTTGGTAGATGCGAATGGCGTTTTGCAAAATCCGTCCTAAACTTGTCGGTGATACCTTATCCTGAGACAGGTAGTCTGACGCCCCAGCTTTCATCAGCGCCACCGCGACTTGTTCATTACCGTGAGCAGTGATTACCACTAAGGGAATCTTGACTCCAGCCTTTCGCAGATCCTGCACTAAGATTAATCCATCTTTGTCGGGTAGACAGTAATCTAGAAATACACAGTCAAATGTCTCATGGTCAATGAGAGCGATCGCACTCTTATAGTCACAGGCTTCAACACAATTAATTGACATACCTGTGGCATTCAAGGCTTGACGCACGGCTATGCGATCGACTTCCTCATCACTAATGATCAGAATATTGAACATTACTTTCATTAACCAGCAAAATTAAAGGTTTTTTTTGTCGCCAACGCCAACGCCAGAGCTAACTTGTTGCTAGGGGTAGTGACAACTCGTGGGCATAGAGCAATGGCTCTAGCGCACGACTCAGTTAGCCTGTATTGCCGCCCCTAGAAGGGGGTATGCACTGACATTGAAGACAGTCCAGCCTTTGTTCTAAATTGTATGCCTCCCCCTATCACTTTGGTCTCAGTCGTTAGGCATAATCATGAATTCGCTTTTTAGATAAAATTGAAGCGTCGGCACGTTCGTCCATGGGACTAGCAGGAGCAGTAGCTCATATTGCTTAGTACTATCGGTAGATGCAAGTCTGCCCAGGATCTGCCATAGTATGGATTATCTTGATTGCCACGTCGCACGAGCAACCGGATGCTTAATCGATGCCGACAGTAACACTCAAGAACGCCAAGGCAGGAGTTTTCCTGATCTGACTTGGCTCCAGGGTGTTAGCGCCAGGGTGTCAGCGCGATCAGGATTCCGAAGTGGGAGCTTGAACTGGGTATTCCCGCGAATTATGTTGATTGAATGATGAAAATTAGCCAAATCCGAGAGAATGCGTCCAATAGTCCCACATCTCTCAGTGACCAAGATCAAACCAATTTGAGTTCTGAAACATTGATGGTGAGTCCTATGCGTGTCGTCCTGATTGAAGACCATAACCTTACGCGGATGGGTTTACAAGCCGCTTTACAAGAACAGGATGGAATTGAAGTCGTCGGAGAAGCGGCGAATGCGACTCAAGGATTGAAGCTGCTAGAAACCCTTAAACCCGATGTCGCTATTGTGGATATCGGTTTACCGGATATGGATGGCATTGATCTGACTCGCAAGTTCAAGAGTAATCCGGCGGATAGCCAAGAACCTGAAACAAAGATTCTGATCTTAACTATGCATGATAGTGAAGAGGCGGTACTGGCTGCTTTTGGGGCTGGAGCCGATTCCTATTGCATGAAGGATATTGAGATCGAACAGCTTGTAGAGGCATTAACCGTAACCCAGGAAGGAAACGCCTGGATTGATCCAGCGATTGCCAGTATTGTTTTGCGACAGGTAAAACGAGAGACATCATCTCAGGTAGAGGCGGCGAATCAAGAGCGAACTGTTAAGATTGATGCGGTAGGTCCAGAGTATGAGCAAGTCATCGAAGCCTATCCCTTAACCGAACGGGAATTAGAGGTTCTCGAGCTAATTGTGGCAGGAGCGAGTAATGCCGCGATCGCAGAAAAACTCTATATTACAGTAGGCACAGTCAAAACCCATGTCCGCAATATCTTAAATAAGCTCTGCGTTGATGACCGAACCCAAGCCGCTGTCCATGCACTCCGTTCCGGATTAATTACGTGACATCCTCCTACACTGACCCTACGAGTACAGTGTAGGCTTCCTTAGTCGCAGTCTTACGATTGCGCTTCCGGCGTTTTATAGTTGGGAATATGCCCAGCCCAACTTTCTTGATATTAATCGCGGCATTCCAATCTCTGTCCAGCACGAACCCGCACAAACATTCATGAATTCGCACTGATAATTTTTTTTGTTCAACGCGATTACAACAAGAACATACTTGGCTTGTATTATGGGGTTTAATCTTCACCACCGACTTACCAGCTTTTACAGCTTTGTAAGTGAGAATTGAAATAAATTGACCCCAGCCAGCATCATTAATTGATTTGTTTAAACCTGATTTAGCGCTTTGTCTATTGGGTAAATATTTTCCATCTTCATCCTGTTTAGGTTTGTTTTTCCGGGATAAGTTTCCTGGCTTAATGTCCTCCACAAAGAACACTTTCTCGTCCCGGTTCACCAGTCGAGTTGCTGACTCATAATGGAATTGCTTCCGCTTCCGTTGCAATTTGGCGTGGTGTTTGGATATCTTTTTGGCTAGCTTCCGCCGTGATGCCGACTTATGCGGCTTTTTATCTTTGCGGTTAGCCAATTTTTTCAGCTTTGACTCAGACTTGCGGTAGTGTTGCTGTATTGGCTCAATCTCGCCGTCTGAGGCTGTCCAGAATTTTTCCAAGCCAACGTCCAAGCCCAAGGAATTCTCTTTTGTTGCCTCTATTTCTGGTGGCTTCAGGCTCGGTACGGACTTGTCCTCTAGGGTTAGGCTTATATACCAGCCATCAGCCTTGTGGGAAACCAACGCCGCTTTGATATTGAACCCTTCCGGGATGGGGCGATGATAGATAAGCTTAACCTGACCTATTTTAGGTAGGTTTACATAAGTAATATCTCGCCGTGTGTCGCCGTTTTCGCGCCGATGAGGATTAGCAGTAACGCTTAAACAATCCGGCTTTAACTGTGGAATTGAAAATGTCCGATACCGTCGTACCGACTTAAAGCGAGGCTTTCCACTTCGTCTCCCATTTAAATCACCTTTGATGAACCGATTAAACGTATCTTCTACCCGCTTAATTGCTTCCTGGATTACCTGGGAATGAACCCCTTCGTATAAGTCTTTGTCGGATTCCCTTGAGCAATGAGTAGCGCGTTTCTGGGAATAATAAGTTGGCGGGTCTTTGAGTTTGGGTAAATGAGTGATGAAAATCGGACAAGCATTGACTGGAGAGCGATTACCCTCCCACCAGTTAAACCGTTCTTCCAGCATTAGATTGTGTATCCGACATAACTTGTACAGCCATTCATTCAACTGATAAACCTGCTGCTTATTCGGTACAATTCGATACTGGTAGTTCAGCTTAAATGTGTCTTTACTTCGCTTCAATTTTGTCACTTCCCTGGCAGTCTATTATAACAATTACCAGCCAAATAATCAAGATAAATTGGAAATAAATTTCTAAGACTGGCGATTCATCCCACGCTCAATCAGAGATTAGAGCGTGGGATGAATCGCCAATTAAGCTAAATGTACGCGGTGTCAGATCATTACCGATACCTGATGCAGGGCGACCCGATAAGATTAAGGGGTAGGTGGTATTAATTTTGCGCGGCGGGTCGCCCCTGGGCGTGTTTGCCTCATCTAAACTCCACTTATAAGTTATAACTTATAATTAATAACTTATAACTTATAACTTTAAGAAGAGACTTTTTCCGCCTTAGGAGCTTTAACTACAGTTGGCAGGTAAAAGCTAAAACTAGAGCCAACACCAACCTCACTGTTAACCATAATATTACCTCCCATCATCTCACAGAAACGTTGGCAAATCGCTAATCCTAGACCCGTCCCTCCGTACTTTTTCGTGGTAGAACTATCGGCTTGCACAAAGGGCTGAAATATCTTGTCAATCTGCTCTGGAGTCATACCAATGCCAGTATCGGAGACAGTAAAGGCAACCAAATCTGAGCTTTGGTCATCATTCATGGTGTCGGGGATTGAAGAACTATCGATGGTTTCATCTGAAACTATAGATGATTCTCCATTCGCCAATAGCAGCACCTGAGCGTCCCGTTTGAGTCCACCATTTTCTTCTCCTCGACTTTCACGAGTAACACTGAGTACAATCGTGCCGTTCTCCGTAAACTTGGCAGAGTTACTGAGTAAGTTTAACAGCAATTGCTTAACCTTAGTTCGGTCAGCGAGCATCGTACCCAGAGAAGTAGCGCAATGAACCTCTAGAGTATTATTCTTTTTCTTGATCAAGGTTTGAACAGTCTTCTGAACTTCAACAATTAAGGTAGAAATATCGAAGCTTTCCAGGTAGAGACTCATCTTCCCGGCTTCAATTTTAGAAATGTCCAGAATATCGGTGATCAGATTCAAAAGATGGAGTCCAGAGTCGTAAATTTGCTGGAGATCCTGGACAAAATCGGCATACCCTAAATCCTCGGCATCCTCTCGCAGTAACTCACTTAAGCCGAGGATACCATTCAGGGGGGTCCTGAGTTCATGGCTCATACTGGCAAGAAATGCACTCTTCGCCCGGTTAGCCGCTTCCGCTTCCTCTTTTGCCTTTTGCAACTCAATTTGGGCTAATTTCTCTTGCGTAATATCCCGAACAATCGCTAACACTTCCCGTTCACCACTAACCACCAGCCGTGCTTCAAAATTCCGGCGCTGATCCTCCGCAAACAACTCATACTCGAAAATTTGGATATCTTGAGTCTTTAAGGTTCGCTCGACATAATCTAGACATAATTGAGCCACATCTTGGGGTAAAACATCAGAGACAGGTTGACCAATCCATGCTTGGGATGATTTTAAAAAGGAGTCCCCTCTGGGTGCTTTCAAATCCAGAAAGATACCCTCTTGACTAAAGCGAAACATTAAGTCGGGAATCGCATTGAGCAAAGCGCGATTTTTGGCTTCACTGTGCCGCAAATCTTCAGCACGCTGCTCCAAACTTTCGATTAGGTTTCGCAGTTGCTCGGTCATGCTGTTAAATGCACCGGCTAAAACCGCCAGTTCGTCATTGCTGTCAATGGCAATCTTCTGACTCAGATCCCCTTTCGCCAGACGCTGGGTGGCGGCGGTCATCTGCTTTAAGGGTTCGGTAATCGAACGGCTCAGCAGTAGTGCCACCAGGGTACCCACCATCGCCGCCGCCAGTCCCATGGCAATCCCTTCATTCCGCACTGCTGCCATCTTTGCCTTAAGCGGGGCTGTAGATAGCCCGACACTAACTGCCCCAAGCCGCTGACGTCCCAAAACGACTGCCTTACCCGCAAGGAGTTGGTCAGACTGCCATTTAAACACCGCTTCGGTACTTTCCACCAGTTCTTTGCCTAAGGGATCAGGTTTGACCCCATAGGCTAAAAGATTGCGGCTATAGGCATCCGCTAGCACCCGTCCATCTTTGTCATAAATCTGACCTGCCACTAAGATTTGATCCTCGCCCAACTCTTCCATGAGTTCCTTCATAAAGGACACATCCAGAAAGTAGAGCGAATCTCGGGTGGTGACGACTAGGGTGTCCAGCAATAAGTCAGCCTGTTGTTCGAGTTCGTCCCGAAAGGTTTCTTGCTGACGGCGTAGGGATAGCATAGTAACGCTAGCGACAGCCACAATGACTAATGTGGTCATCGCCAAGGTTATTTTGGTGGCTAGTGAACCTTTTTTTTGGTTGAATCTAGCCATTCCACGTATCGTCCTCCCCTTATTCCTATAAGCGTTGCTTCCTGGCTGGTACATCTAGGCAAACTGTCATTCAAAACAGCATCTGCCCCTTATTTTTTCTCAACCTGTTCATACAACTGGCGCATTTTATCGAGACTTGTTTCAACGGGAAACTCGTCAAACTTGGCAGTTTCCTCAAAGGTGGTGAGTACCTCCTTCCCTTCAGGGGTCTGATCCATTTCCATTAATACCGTCTTAATCTGTTGTACCAATTCCGGGTCCATTCCGGGTCGGACGATGACCAGATGGCGAGCGATTTTCTGGGTTTCAGCCAGAATTTTTAGCGCTTGGCGGCTTTCTGCGGGGATTTCTTCTAGGAATGAGTAATCCGCCGCACCCGCTGCGACTTCACCACTCAAGACCCATTGAATTGTATTCTCATCATCTCCACTGTATATATATCCCACCTCATCAGCGGCGACAGTTTCGTTTTTTGAACCTTTTTCAACCATGTTCAAATCGGCGTCCAATAGAGTATTCAGGGGTAAAAAATAGCCGGAGGTTGAGACGGGTTCTTCAAAGGCGATCATTTTTCCCTTAAGATCGGCTAAGGAATCGATCTCGCTCTCTGCCAAGGTAAAGATCACGCCATAGTATTCGCCTTTGCCGCTCTTCCAGCGGCGCAGTAGGGGTGTGGCTCCCGATTTATCGCTGACAATCATCGCGGGGTAGGGACTGTCTACGTAGATATCGACTTCGCCTTCTTTGAGCATGCTTGCCATCGTATCTAAGTCGGGGGCAACTTTTACCTCACCCACACCAATGCCAAATTTTTCTAAGCGGGCGGCTAGATAGTCTGCCATGGGCTGGAACTGCTCTATCTTGGCGGCGGCGTTTTTGTTTACGTCGGCAAGGACAAGGGTTCCAGTCGCGGTGGATTGGGGTGCTGGGGTTGATGTGATGGTTGTCGTTGTCTCGTTTGCACCACAGCTCACGAGGGTGGTGAACAGACTCAGCAGGACAACGTCTTTCAAAAATTTTGGCAACATTTGTTTAACTCTCATTTGTAACAAATTGTCATTGATAACAGTGTGGTTGTTTTGCCTCAGCTTCTGTTGTCAGATGAGACGGGAAATTCTTCTCCAGTTTCCAGATATTGGGATACCTCTTTGTCTTTAAGATTATTTTGTCGGTTCTCTGGATACATATCAAATTTTGACAGATTTGTTCATAAAGATTCTGTGAATTTTTTGGTTTTTTTCTTTAAAGAGTTGATGAACAAGTCCTAAAACTCTTTCCTAATGGTTATTTATGTAAGACTATGCTAAATGAGTGCATAACTATAGTAGTTTAAGCTGCCTCGGAAAGCTAAGTTTTGTAAACAACTTGCTCCTTTAGCGCTAGGTGGGAAGCGTGAATGGGTTTTTCTGTGTTTGGCAAACAGTTGGTGTTCCTTTCGGTGCGATACATTAAGAAGTGTAAAAAATCAGCCGTTTTCACTCACATCATCGGCAACGTAACTTTACAAAGCGTAACTTTTTTGGGTAAATTCTACCCACCATCCTACTTATCCCTATCGACTGCATCCGAATCAGGAGGTTCATCACCCATGTCTCGGCGTCAAAATTTACTCATTCAAATGCCCAATATAGTTCAGTCAACCCTACAGTCAGCCGTCTTACTGAGTATGGTAGCGACACCAGCCGCCGCCGTTAATCTCAACCTGACACCCATCGGTTCCTTCTCGACAGGTATGTTTGCGGAAAACACAGCCGAACAAACGGCGTATGATCCGATCACTCAACGGTTGTTCGTGACCAGTTCCGGTCAAGATCAGATTCATATCCTTGATATTAGCAATCCGACGAATCCGTCGTCGTTTCTGGAACAACCCATCGACGTTTCTAAATTTGGGTCACCCAACAGCGTCAGCTATAGCAATGGTATGTTTGCTGTCTCTGTCACCAATGAGATACCGCAAAATCCCGGTAGTGTCTTGTTTTTTGACACAGAGGGGAATTTAAAAAATTCAGTTTCCGTTGGTTCAGTACCAGACTCGCTCGCCTTCACCCCAGATGGCACTAAGGTTATCGTGGCTAATGAGGGTGAATTGAGTGATGATTACCCAGATACTGATCCAGAGGGTTCGGTCAGTATCATTGACCTGAGAGATTTTAGCGTAACCACGGCTAACTTCGATAGTGTTTCTATACCGGACAATGTTCGCTTATTTGGACCCAACGCGAATAACCCGTCTCAAAATCTGGAACCCGAATTTGTTACGGTGTCCCAAGACTCCCAGAAAGCTTATGTCACCCTACAGGAGAATAATGCGATCGCGGTTGTTGATATCGCCAGTGGTCAGGTCGAAAAAGTGATCGGGCTGGGTTTTAAAGATTATAGCCTACCAGGAAATGCCTTAGACGCCAGCGATAAAGACGGTAAAATCAACATCACCAATTACAACAACCTGTTCGGGCTGTTCCAACCCGACGGGATTGCCTCCTATATAGTAAACGGTCAGACCTATCTGGTTACCGCTAATGAAGGCGACAGCCGCGACTTTGAACAATTTAGTGAAGAGGTGAGGGTAGGCGACCTAGGCGACCTAGGCGACCTCGACCTAATCCTTGACCCACAAGCGTTCCCCAATGCAGCAGAACTGCAAAAGGATGAAAATCTAGGTCGTTTAAAAGTCACCAATACCCTGGGTGATACAGACGGAGATGGGGACTTTGACGAACTCTACACCTTTGGTGGACGTTCTTTCTCAATTTGGGATACAGACGGGAATCTCATCTTTGACAGTGGGGATGCGTTTGAACGGATTACGGCGGAGTTTTTACCAGAATTCTTCAACTCTAACGATGAGATCAACAAATTTGATAACCGCAGTGACGATAAGGGTCCTGAACCTCAAGCCGTGACGATTGCTCAACTGTTTGGTCGCACCATTGCCTTTATTGGTTTGGAACGCATTGGTGGCATTATCAGTTATGACATCACTGATCCATTCAATCCCTTCTTCCTAGATTATGTCAACAACCGCGACTTCTCCGTTGATTTTAACCTAAACGAAAAAGGATACCCTGATCCGACAGCCGAACAGTTAGCCGCCGTCGGTGATTTGGGGCAGGAAGGGTTAGTGTTCATTTCGGCTAAAAACAGTCCCAACGGCAAACCCTTGGTGGTTACTGCCAATGAAACCAGTGGTACCGTGAGTGTCTTTGAAGTTGAAACCGTACCAGAACCCAGTTCTGTATTGGGTTTGTTACTGTTTAGTTCTTTCGGCTGGCTCGAACTGACCTCCATTCAGCGACCATCCCTAAAAAGGTGGCGTGGTGAGGAATCACCGCTCTTATAGGGCGGTGAGGATGTCAATAAAAGGCAGACGCCAAACAAGTCCTGCAGATGAGGAAATTGAAGCATTAATCTAGGAGTAGAGATGTAGCAGGGTACCTCTCTACTCCTTCAGATATTAATTTCAATCAAAAGTACTAATTTAGACAAATTTAATTTATTTACTTGGGTAGAAGCGAAGCTTGAGAGTAAATTGATAGGCTAAACATAATAGTTCCATAGACACAGTAAACATTAAGGAGAGGAGAGATTCTATGAATATTATTGCTTGGCTTGTATTAGGTCTAATTGCAGGCGCACTGGCTAAACTGATTTATCCGGGACACCAAGGTGGCGGAATCTTTGCCACCATTGGCTTAGGAATCCTCGGTGCTTTCGTGGGAGGATTTCTCGGTAAGCTCTTGTTAGGCTCTTCTAGCGCAGCAGCAGCAGCTTCAGGGGCTCTGAGTATTGGTAGTATTATCTTTGCCGTTCTCGGTGCCTTGCTGTTGATCTTCATCTGGGGTTTAGTCACTCAGAGATCAGCTTAGTGCAAAAAGGCAGATGGCATAGGGCAGAGGGCTTCCAGGAAAGGAGCCAGGATAGCAGGGAGAAGGAAATGATAACTGTTTAGTTCCGGTCAACAACTGTAAAATCGTTGTAATGCGAGCATCTCGCTCGCTACCCATTCCCAATTTAAATGCGTGACAGCTTATTCCTTGTTCCATGCCTATTTTTGGGCACCGTGGAATTTATCTTATTTATTTAAATATTTGTTGTTTTGCCAAATCTGCCAGGTTGCGCCAACAGAAGCACCAACCCCTGCTAATAAACCCATTCCCATGCCTTCAACAGTGTTCATGAGTGGATCTTCCAACAAGCACTCGTCTGTCGGTGTGGCGACTCCTAAACACTGATTCAGTTCGGCTTGAGCCGCAGTACCTCCCAGGACGAGTCCTACAGCACTACAACTTACGACAAATATCCCAAGGCGATTAATTTTTCTATCCATAGATAGATACATTAGTTACTAATTTGCCCTATCCTAACCTACCCCAATGATTATTGGAAGCCCTTGGCGGCTTTCTTTTTCCGCTTACCTTTGGATTTGGATTTGTGAACCTCAGCGACAGCCGACTCAAATAGATTGTGCAGATGCAGGGGAACGCTAGCAATTTCTGGGAGTTCGGGTTCTAGGGGTTTATGAAACTCCTGGTGCAGTGTTGACTCTAAATCTTGCTTAAGATTAAAATCTGGACGATCTAACAGGGTTTGTAATACCTTCTCCAGTTGAGTGGGATAGTCCTCGGCTAGCTGTTGCCAGATAAACAGGTTAATCTGAGGATCATTTAGGTATTTGTGGACTCGTTGTTCAGCATTAGGATAGGTTTGCCAGTCTTCGGATGCTAGCATCTCCTGAAATTTGGAGTAACTGGGGAGAAACATTTGACCCCAACGGGGATGAGAAAAAACAGTCACCTGTTCAGCATTGCGGATATCTTCTGGTAAATCCACCTTGGGTGTCATCATCGGGGATTTGGCAGCATTATCCAACATATTGGTCACTGCTGTAGCGTCTGCACCTGCTTCTACTGCTGCTGTTTTGATGTCCTCTTCATCTGTACCCGCATCTTGGATCATCTCTTTGAGAGATTTCGACGGATCAATCCCAGCCGCCGTTAGACGTTCCTGGGTCATTTTATCCCGCAGTTGAGCCAGTTTTTGATTAAGCTGGTATCCAGGGAGGGTGATGCGATCGCGTCCAAAAAAGTCTACAAATGCCTGATGATAGGTGGCGACAGACTCCCACGCTTGTTCTAATAGTTCTGGGGCGTCACGGTAAAGGGCATTTTTGTAGTTGTTCTTGAATTCCCCAATGGCTACGGCTAGCTTCGGCTGACTTAAGCGCCCTTTGGAAATGATTGGACTAGAAATCATCCAGTAGGTATCGGTGACAGGGGCGAGGCGAGTGAGTAAGATATCCCCAACCTTAAACCTCTGCATTTGTTCAATAGTGGTGGGATGAGTCGGTTTGACGGTGTAATGCTTATCGGTGAGCCAATTTTTCAGTTCAAAGCCATCGGGGAGGATATGGGTGAGTTCAAACAAGCCAATAAAGCTATCTCGCCATCGGTTTAACAACGTGCGATCGCTGGGTGTTAAATTGGGATGTTGTTCCAGGAACAGATCCAACGGTGTCTGATTTCCCACTTCACCCTCAGTTAAGAAGGTATCAATGACCAAGTTGCGCTGGTTGATATCATAGGGTTCTCGCGTCAACTGATCAGCCGCATACTGTTCTAAGGCGACGGCTAACTCTCCGTCTGCTTCCAGTACGAAGTCAGTTAGGGCTTGTTTCAGGTCTTTGGCTTGCTCTAGAATTGCATCCACAGATGTGTAATCATCGCTCAACCCTACTAGGGTACAGCAATCAAGACGTGAATGCCTCTATTATTGGGAATAAAATCAATTTAAAATTGATCCAGATCCAATATTTCGATTAACAAGATCGTCAATAATGACTCATTCTACTGACATTGCCACATTAGCCCGTTGGATGGCGGCTGACTTTAGTAACCAACAACAAGCCTTTGACAATCCGCCCTTTTACGCCCACATCCGGGTGTTTATGCGTCCTCTCCCCTCGTCACTCCTAGATGGAGTCAGTTTATTTGTCGAACAAGCCTATGACTATCTTCTCAACGTCCCCTACCGCTTACGGGTGTTGAAATTAATGGTTGTTGGGGATCATATTGAAATTGAAAATTACACATTTAAAGAGCCAGAAAAATTTTACGGCGCTTCTCGTGATCTTAACCGCCTGCAAACCTTAACCGTTGACCAGCTAGAGAAACTTCCTGGCTGTAATATGATTGTGGAATGGACAGGGAAAAGCTTTCAAGGAAAAGTTGAACCGGGCAAAGCCTGTAAGGTTTTCCGTAAAGGTAAAGAAACTTATCTGGACAGCACGTTTGAAATTGACGAAAATCAGTTTATCAGTTTAGATAGGGGACGCGATCCTATAACCGATGAACATATTTGGGGTTCCATGGCTGGTCCGTTTTACTTTGTCCGGCGGGCGAGTTTTGCCGATGAGGTTAAGGTTTAAGGAATCGGTTATAACTGAGGTTGAATATCGCTGATTTAAGAACCATTAAATAGAGGTATGGACACGACAATGTCGTGTCCTTCTTATAGATGTCAGGTTGAACTGTATCATTTAATTTCTGGAATTAGCTGATCTCAAATCCCTCGATTACGATAGAAAGTAGGGTCAAGCACGCGATCGCACCAGCCGATCTCAGTTTTTGCACCGTTTGATGAGCCACCCATCAAGAACCCAAAAATCACCCTCTCGGAGGATGCCATGACTGCCACCATTTCTCTTGTCATCACCACATATAATCGAGAACGTTACCTCGGTGCAGCCATTGACAGCATACTGGCACAAACTTGGGGAGATTTTGAGTTAATTGTGTGGGATGATGGGTCAACAGATGGGTCTGTGACTATTGCTCAAGACTATGCTAAACGCGATCCACGAGTCCGGGTCATTGCTGCTGAACATCAAGGGCGAGTTGTTTCCCTCAAATGTGCGATCGCGAAAACCAAGGGTTCCTATATCGGTTGGGTAGATAGCGATGATTGGTTAGCCCCCACAGCACTGGCGGAAACCGCTGCGATTCTGGATACTCAGCCAGATGTAGGGATGGTTTACACCGATTACTTAGACATTCATGAAAGCGGTAAAGTCATTGGTTACGGACAACGCTGTAGTGTTCCCTATTCTAAACAACGACTGCTGACAAACTTTATGACGTTCCACTTCCGGTTAATTCGTCGTTCTGTTTTCGATAGAGTTGGGGGAATTGATTTCCAAGCTGAATATGCAGAAGATTACGATCTGTGTCTACGGTTGTCAGAAACAACAGAAATAGCCCATATTTCCAAACCTCTCTATTATTACCGCAGCAACCCAGATAGCCTTTCTTATCAGAATCGAGTACAACAAATTTCCCATTGCCATGCAGCAATGAGACGGGCACTGCAACGGCGGGGATTGAGCGATCTGGAGGTAGCTTTACAAACAAAAGGGACAGGCGCAACAATACAGGCGCGGTTCGCATTGAAACGCAAAACGCCGCTTCTATCCTCAACCCTGAAAATTGCTGGCTTATCTCTGGCAACTCTTTCAGGGGTGGCTATGATTGGGCAAAAAATAGTCCAAGCTCAATTGATTACACCCGCTAATGATGGCACGGGTACAATTGTCACGCCCTCAGGCAACCAAATCAACATCACAGGCGGTTCTCAATCGGCAGATGGCACCAATCTATTCCATAGTTTTGAAGATTTTGGAGTTGACAATAATCAGAGTGCTAACTTTATTTCTGAGCCAAGCATTAACAATATATTAGGGAAAATAATTGGAGGAGATCCCTCTATTATTAATGGGATTATTCAAGTGACGGGAGGCAACTCTAACTTATTTTTAATGAATCCGGCGGGAATAGTCTTCGGAGCAAATTCCCAACTTAACGTCCCGGCATCCTTTACCGCAACCACGGCAACTAGCATTGGGTTTAATGGAGGGTGGCTGGAGGCATTTGCCAGTAATGACTATACCAACTTAGTGGGAAACCCCAATAGCTTTCGGTTTGAAACCTTACAACCGGGAAGTATCATTAATATGGGAGACTTAGCTGTACCAGCCGCCGCGAATCTTTCCCTAATTGGGGGAACAGTTCTGAGTACAGGTACGCTGACAACCCCAAGGGGAAATATCACTATAGCCTCAGTACCGGGAACCAGTCGATTACAAATTAATCAAGCTGGACAAATCCTGAGTTTACAAATTGAACCGCCGACAACTAACCAAGGTAATCCAACACCGATTACACCTCAGATGTTACCTCAACTCCTTACAGGTAATGGTGTAGATACTAATTCCGACGTGACAGTTACTCCGGAAGGACAAGTTCAACTCACCAATTCAGGTACTGAAGTCCAAACTGGTGATGTCGCCGTTAATCAAATCAATGCTGGAACAGCTACCCTTTCAGCCCAGCAAAATCTGACTCTCATCGAGAGCCAACTTAGAACAAGTGGGGATATGAATCTTCTCGCTAACAACACAGTCTTTGTGCGTGATAGTATTGAGAATTCTTTTATTGCCCAAGCGGGTGGGAATCTTTATATTCGAGGAAATCTGGGCATTGATATCTTAGCGCTGAATCATCTTTACCAGACTCCCTTTGTCAGTGGAGGAGATCTAACTTTAGTCAGCGATGGAATTATTTCTGGAGATGCTCACTTTGCTAGTGGTGGCAGTTTTTCAATTTTAAACCTGTTGGGTAATTCTGGAACATTTTTAAGTAAAAAAGACCCGATTATTAGTGCTATTGGTGACGTAATATTCGGTGATTACACGGGAGTTTCGCTAAAAATAGAAGCGACAGGTAGTATTTCTGGGGGAAATATTACGATTACAGATGCAGACTTTACGCTCAGCGGGAGTGGAGATCCCGATAGTGGTATATTAAGCAATCAACCTGCGCTGATTTTACGAGCAGGTTTGGATACATTGGACAATCCTCCGAATGTTCCTGTAGATGCGGGAGAAACTTCTTTTGATTCATCAGGAGAAGCATCGTCCCCTGGCAATGTAACGGTTGGCGATATTGCGGTTGGTATATTTGATTTTGGTGAAGGAGTTGACCATTATGGTGGTCCAGTCATTATCGAAGCGAGTGGAAATATTACCACAGGTGCGATTGATTCCTTTAATGATGGCTCTGGTGATTTAGACGCGGGAAGTGTCACTTTAGAGGCTGGCGGAAATATCGAAACTGGAAATATTAATGCCTCTGGTTTTTTTATTAATGGTGGTAATGTAGAGTTGCGAGCTGATGGCACGATAAAAACAGGTGCAATTAATTCTTCGACGGAGGGGTTTGATGATACTTCAGGTTCTGTCATCTTAGAGGCTGGTGAAACTATTGAGTTTACAACCATAGATACTTCTGCGATTGGTCAAGATGCTGGAGATGCAACGGCTGGAAATGTAAGCATTATCGCTAATGGAGTTATCCAAGGAACGGGATTACTGGAGGACAAAACTACAACTATCCTAACTTGGGCAAGTAGTCCATTTGGTGGGACTACCCAAAATGGTTCTGTTAAAATCCAGCATGATGGCGGCTCAGAGAATGTACCCTTTGTTGTTGGTAGTTTAACGACTAACGGTTTAGCTGGCAGTATTGATACTGGTGGCGAGAATTCTTTATCTTCCGGCTCATTTCCCGTTCTCCCAGAAGGGGGTGACGCAGATGATACTCCCAACGGTATTACTATCACTTCTGTTAATAGTCCACCCGAACTAACGCTAAATCCAACGCTACCCGACACAGAAGAAAATCAGCCTATTACGTTTGCCTTTGAAGATTTACAGGCGACTCTGGAGGATGCAGATGGTGATACAAGTTTGTCAATTGTTATTGATCAAATTAATGCCGGAACCTTAACTAGAAATGGAGTGACTCTAGAACCTGGAGACACAATTGAGGAAGGAGATACTCTGATATACACTCCGCCCACGGATGACACGGGTGACATTTCAGCCTTTACCATTGTAGGGAGCGATCGCGTCTCCTTCTCTGAACCGCAACAGGTTAGTATTAACGTTGATGAACCTCCAACGCCGATACCGACACCAACTCCGACACCAACTCCAACGCCGATACCGACACCAACTCCGACACCAACTCCGACACCAACTCCAACGCCGATACCGACACCAACTCCGACACCAACACTAACTGCCTTAGTCAAAAATGAAGTAGAAGAGGAAATCGAATCGTTCTCGGTTGTCCAACCCATCTCATCCAATTCATTAAGTACCCCAATCAAAAGCGAAACAGAAGCGCGTAGAATTTTGAGTGAAATTGAACAAGCAACTGGGGCAAAACCCGCACTTATTTATGTCAGCTTTGCTCCTACAGAAATATCAAAAAATACCAACTATACGGGATTAGAAACAAATAATACGGAGGCGTTTGATAACTACTTCAATCGCTCCGAACCTCATGTTACAATTGCCCCTCAAGATAGTGATCAATTAGAACTGCTGATCATCTCCGCCAAGGAACCCCCAATTCGGCGACGCATAGCCGGAGTAACCCGTGGGAAAGTCCTAGAAGTCGCTCAAGAATTTCGCCGCAACGTGACTAGCGTAACCATTCCCCGTGACTATCTCACCCCCTCTAAACAGCTTTATCAATGGCTCGTTGCTCCCCTAGAAGAAAATTTACAAGCCCAAGACATTGATAACCTCGCTTTCGTCATGGATGCAGGATTGCGCTCTTTACCTGTCGCGGCGCTACATGATGGTGAAGGATTTCTCGTGGAACGCTACAGCGTTGGCTTAATGCCCAGTCTATCGCTCACTGATACTCGTTATGTGGATATCCGCAATGTTAGTGTCCTCGCCATGGGTGCTGATACATTCCAGGATCTGAACCCCTTACCTGCTGTACCCTTAGAATTAGCCGCGATCGCAGGTCCTTTGTGGCAAGGTAAAGCATTTCTCAACGAAGCCTTTACTTTAGAAAATCTCCAGCAAATCCGCTCATCCCAACCCTTTGGAATTGTTCACCTAGCCACTCATGGCGAATTTCAATCGGGTCAACCCTCTAACTCCTATATCCAGTTATGGAACCAAAAACTCAGATTAGATCAATTAGGGAAACTCGGATTAAACAATCCTCCCACAGAACTGTTAGTTCTCAGTGCTTGTCGCACCGCCTTAGGGGATAGAGAAGCTGAATTAGGATTTGCTGGGTTAGCCATACAAGCCGGGGTGAAGTCCGCCTTAGGCAGTCTCTGGTATATTAGTGATGCAGGAACTCTGGGATTCATGACCAGCTTTTATGACCATTTGCAACAAGCCCCGATTAAAGCCGAAGCCCTGCGACAAACTCAACTGGCTATGCTTAAAGGTGAAATACGGTTAGAGGAAAAACAGCTAATTGCTGGGGATTTTCGGATTCCATTAAACCCAAAACTCGCCAAATTAGGAGATCAAGACTTTACCCATCCCTACTACTGGAGTGCTTTAACCCTGGTGGGTAGCCCTTGGTAGATACATCGGTCAAGCAACTGAGTTAAGTACAAAAATTTATCCCTCATCCTTTGCGGTTGGCTGACTGACTGGATCAATGCTAAGACTGATAAGGATACATAGTTCTCGGTCAAATTGCCCAGACCAATCTCTAAGTGTGTAGGGTAGCAGAAGTTTTCCTGTAGGGGCGGGTTTTACCAATAAGGTTGGGCAAAAAACCGATAACTTGACTAAACCCGCCCCTCTCACGGAAGCAGAGGAATAATTTTGACTGGGGGGTATTTTGCGCCAAGCTGCACGAGTAAACTTGTGCCAAAACTCGATCCATAAATACGGTAGACTGACAAAAAAACATGGGCAGAAAAATTGTCGGAATGATTAGTAGTTATCATGGACTTAATCAAGCGGACTGGCTATGGCAACAAACGCCAAACCCTTGTGGAGTCTGGGATAAAATTCAAATGCTCTCCCAAGCCTCTGAGCCTGATTTTCTGCTGATGTACCAATATTCGTTTCCCCAACCTCGCCCTAAACTGCCGTGGTGGAAAGGTTTACGCCAAAAAAAGAGTTCAAAACCTGATGTAGCCTCCCAGTTACGCAACGTGCCCAAAGAGCGGATAATCTATTTATTACGAGAACCGCCCCTGGAAAAAGTTGTTCAAACTAATCGGGCAAATTATGAAGCCGCGAAAAACTATTGCGGTTACATTTCAGGTCCCGATGATTTTGCCCCAACGCCTGATTATATGCCCGCGATTTGGTATCACGCTAATTCCTTCCGAGAATTAAATGAAATGATACCGCCGGAAAAAATACATACTTGTAGTTGGATCACCTCCGGAATCGATCGCACCGCTGAACATCGTAGACGTTTAGCGTTCTTAAAATCATTACGGGAGAGTGGATTTGAGTTTGACCTCTATGGGCGCGGATTACCCGACTGGGCGCAGGGAAAGGGTAGCCTGAAAAACAAATGGCATGGCATGGCACCTTACTACTATAATCTCGCGATCGAAAACTATGCTGGGAATGATTGGTATGTCAGCGAAAAACTCTGGGATGCTCTACTAGCCTGGTGTTTACCCATCTACTATGGGGGTTCTGCGGCGGATAAATTACTGCCACCCGGAAGCTTTTTGCGCCTCCCGACGCTAGATGAGCAGGGCATCGCTTATATTAAAGAAGTAACATCCACACCGGATGCTTGGTATGAAGCCAAGGACGCGATCGCACAAGCCAGACAAATCATCCTACATAAGCTCAACCTCCTGAACTGGTTATCTGATTTTGTCGCTAAATTTGATTAAACACCATGGACGGAATTTGCACCCTAGCCAGTGACCCAGTTTACGACCAACTGGTTGCCTTACTCAACAGTATTGAGGCAATTGTCGGGTCACAAATGCCTGTCTGTGTCTATCCCTACAACGACAACACAACAAAAATTGCGGCTGAAATTGCCCGTCGTCCCAACGTCCAACTCTATGATAATGTTGAGTCCATACAGCGCTGGGATCAGTTTGCACAAAAGGCTTGGGATAGTCATCCCACAGCCCACCAACGTTGGCGTCAAATTGGCAGTAGCGGTTATCATCGATTTGGCACCCATCGGCGTTACTGTGCCTTTGATGAACCGTTTGATCGCTTCCTGTACATGGATGCGGATACATTGCTGATGTCGCCTGTCGAGTTTATCTTGGCTAAACTTCAGGACAATGACTGTGTGGTTTATGACTTTCAGCACAAAGATTTAACTCATGTATACAACATTGATTCGCCCAAGCTAACGCAAGTATTCCCTCCCGAAAGACTAAAAACAGAAATCTTTTGTTCTGGTTTTTATGCGTCGAAACAAAATCTATTTGATCAAGAACGACGAAACTGGCTCATTGAACAACTCGAAGCCGGAGATGCAGAAGTTCTTTACCCCATGGCACCGGATCAAACGCTCCTCAACTACATGATGATGAGACCGAATTTATCGCTCTATAACTTGGCTTTAGAGTTACCCCAAGCCCAAAGAACAGGATGTTGTGTAACTTCAGCACATTTTCAGGAAAAAGACCATATTCTTTATGACAAAGGCAATCGACTCACCTATATGCACTACATTGGGGTATCTTCCCAATTAATTGCTAAAGTTTGTGCTGGCGAAAACATTGATTTTCCTTATCGAGATTTGTTTTTACATTATCGCTATCTTCATGAACCAGAAAAAAAGCCGCAATTTACGACTCAACCCAAACCTTATAATCAACCCCCCAGTTTACCTCAGCGACTCTTGAAGAAGTTAAAATTATCTTAATCAACCTCCAAAATTACTTATCATAACTGAAGAAAATGGACAAAAAGCGTGGCATTTATATTACAGCAAACGACAAAGTAATCGAACAGGCGATCGCGCTGCTCAAAAGTATCCGATTCCATGATCCTGATACGCCGATTTGCTTAATTCCTTATGATGATAAATATCAAACCATTGCTAAAATCTTAAAAGACTCCTATCAGGTAGAAATATATCAAGATTTAGACTTTATCGAACGTCTTTCTAATCAGTTATACGAAATATTTGGCAAAGGATTTTTTGCTCGCCCCAATCAATTCCGCAAACAAGCTTGTTGGTTTGGTGCTTTTGATAAATTTATTTATATTGATACAGATATTGTTGTCTTTGATAAAATCATAGAGACAACCGACTACTTAGATAAGTATGATTTTATTTGCTATGACTATCAACATAGCGGTGGAATCAAAAATGTATTTACGCCAAAAGTCTTAGAAGACGGTGTATTTAGCGAAAATGATATTCAGGATATGTTTAATGGTGGGTTTTGGGGAGCCAAGAAAAATACGATATCTGAGGAAACGCTATATCAAACATTCACGGAATGTGCTTCTCATCCGGAATACTTTGACTTTTCCCAAAAAACCTCCGATCAACCCATCATCAACTATATGATATTAAAGCATGTTCCCCAGCGATTTAATATCGTGCGCCGCCCCGGTGGTGCGCCAGGAAGTTGGGCGGGTAGCAAACATTTTCAGGTTCAAGATCATCACCTCATTGATCCGAATGTCAATCAACCGCTAGACTATTTACATTGGGCAGGAATTCGTATCCAACCCGGTTGTCCCTATTGGGATATCTGGAAATATTATCGCTATCTCGGTGAACATATCCCGGATGATGAATCATTACAAACCCCACAATCAAAAAATCTATGGCAAAAAATCAAAGGAACCATAAAACGAAATGTTTAATACTATAAGTTTTCACAAAGGATTTGAGTTCATTTAGTATCGTATTTATAGCCGTCAATTCTAGTCAATTAATAATTATTAATTTATACTCTATGAATACAACCAACAATAGCTTTTGTTTTTGCACATTAGCATTAGGTGAAAAATATCGTTTACTGGCGAAACAGCTATCCCAGGATTTAGCAAAGTATGCCCCTGGAACTTTTTTGGTTGTGGGAACAGAAAAACCTAATTTTTTTGAAAGCAGCTCTAATGTTTATGCTTTCCTATTCCAGCAGAAAGGAATACTTCACTGTTATCACGACAAACGATTTGTTATTGAAAAAGCCTTATCCCAATATCCTACAGCAATTGCGATTGATGCTGATACAAGAATTATTAATAAATTGCCGACTCATATAGAATGGATGCCAGGATTAACTGGATGTAGTAGAAATATCCTAGAGCATGTACAGCGACGTAATCCGGCTCGATTACCCACCCTTGAAATATTAGCAAATAAGCTAAATCTCTCCCTAGACAATGTTTCCTGGGTAGGAGAGTCTTTAATGATTGTATCTAAAGATAACGGTAAAGAAACTGAGTTTTTCCAACAGTGGGGAAAAATTGGAGATTATTTAGAGTTACAAGGAATTCATGCAGGTTCTGGAAATGCTATTGGTTTAGCGGCTGCTAAAATAGGATGGACAGTTCATGCACAAGGGTGGGATGAACTCCGCAATGTTACCAAGCATTTGGATGCTGCCCATCAAAAAAATATTGTCTCTGTTGGGGATAATTTCAAGCGACGATTAGGTTATCAGTATCGTCTAAATATAAGTCGAGTCAAAGCTTTAAAAGATTTTGATTTCTACTATAAATAAACTACGAAGCTGTATAACTGCTGGCAAGCAGGTGTTCCAGCAATACTAGGTTGTGAACCTGCATTACAAGACGAATCTCGCAAATTTAGCTATAGATAAAGTGTAAGTATCCAAGTTTCAGGTCAATCCTGTCTACACTAAACCAGAAAATATTGTTAAGTTTTCTTGCAAAATTACAACTAGGCAATGTGAAGAAAGGTACAAAATGTACAATGGAGAGAAAAATAGAGATGGACAATTAGAGTTTTTAGTAAGCAACCCCGGTCTAAAGACACGGAGCTTTAGCCAAATAAGTTAAAGCTGTGCTTACCAGCCTAAGTGCTAAGCGCACTACGTTATCGGCAAGTGTTAAAGACCTACCTGCGGATGCGATAGCCAGTTTGCTGCTCTA
>NZ_JAVJZI010000196.1:0-85983 GCF_040223135.1 Coleofasciculus sp. G3-WIS-01 | reverse complement strand
AGATACCCGCCATGTCGCTACTGGCAGAAGGGTGAGCAATTTAGAGTCGCGCCATGGCGCGACTGGAAGTAGGGGGAGCAATGTAGAGACGCGCCATGGCGCGACTGGAAGTAGGGGGAGCAATGTAGAGACGCGCCATGGCGCGTCTGGAAGTATGGGGAGAGAAAATTATATCTATGAAATCAACTTTGTATTACCATGCTACCACTGGAACATTCAGTCAGGGTGGGTTGAGTTACATGTCAGGGTAAGAAACGATAATAGTAAAACCCGCCCCGACAAACCCGATCTCTGTTCCCTAACTAAGGACGAATGACAAATGACGAATTACAATGACAATGATAGACGATGAAGAACTGCGAAATTTGTATAAAACGGCGGGCAAAGAACGTCTAGAGAAACTCGCTGTCGGTTTGCAACATCTACAAAAAAACCAAGAAAATGAGACAACTTTAGAACAGTTGCTGCGAGACGTTCACAGCCTAAAAGGAGACTCCAAAAGTTTAGGCGTTGAGGCTGTAGAAACCCTTGCCGATCGCATGGAATGGACTCTGGGACGAATTAAACGCCAAAAGCTGGTTTTTTCGCCCTCGGTAAGTCAAGTTCTTGATCACGGATTAGATGCAATTCGTCTTTTCGTCGCCGAAGCTGTCACCGGTCAACCCAGTGGTGTCAATTTAGCTGAGATACTGGATCAATTTCAACAAATGGCTGTTGAGCCAGCAGAGAAAGCCGTAGGTAGAGACGTGAAGGTGGAACGTCTAGAGGGAGAGGAAATGAGCGCAGGTAGAGACATTCCGGTGGAACCTCTATCATTTGAATTAGCCGAAAGCTATATCGATGATGATGAATTACGACAAGTGTATCAACTTGCTAGTGGTGAACGGTTGCAAAGCCTAGAGGCTGGATTACGTCATTTGACACAACATCCAGAAGATGAATCTATCTGGGAACAATTGCGCCGGGAAGCCCATACTATTAAGGGTGATTCTCGTAGTGTTGGCGTGGAAACCGTGGAAATTTTGGCTCATCCCCTTGAAGAAATTATCGAGAGCCTCAAATCTCAACCCACCGCGTTTACCCCCCAAGTTAGCCAAACCTTACATCACGGATTAAATGCTATTAGCAAATTAGTCCAAGAAGCCGTAACCGGTCAACCCAGTCTAGTGGATACCACTCAGGTGCTGGAACAATTTATGCTGGTGCTGGAAAATTGCCAACAATCGGCTGTGGCTTCTCCGGTTCAGGAGGATACTCCAAAAGAAGAATGTCTATCCTCTGAATTAGCAGAAATAGCAGAAAGCTATATCGACGATGATGAATTACGACAGGTGTATCAACTCGCTAGTGATGAACGGTTGCAAAGCCTAGAAACTGGGTTACGTGATTTAGCCCAAAATCCAGAAGACGAAGCCATCTGGGAGAAATTGCGGCGAGAAGTTCATAGTCTCAAAGGCGATTCTCGTAGCGTTGGTGTGGAAACCGTGGAAATTTTGGCTCATCCCCTAGAAGAAATTATCGAGAGCCTCAAATCCCAACCCACGGCTTTTACCCCCCAAGTTAGCCAAACCTTACATCAAGGATTAGATGCTATTAGCAAGTTAGTTCAAGAAGCGGTAACGGGTCAACCGAGTGTAGTGGATACGACTCAGGTATTGGAACAATTAATTATTGTACTCGAACATTGCCAACAACCGGCTGTGGCTTCTCCAGTTCAAGAGGAAGCCCGGTTTGTCGGGGCGGGTTTTACTAATAATGTTCACTTCACTCAACCCACTCCTACCCCTCAACTCGCCCCTAGCTTTATCGAAGATCAAGAACTACGACAGGTTTATCAACTCTGTAGTACCGAACGGTTGCAGATTTTGGAAGCTGGTTTACTGTATTTAGAAAAAGATCCTGATGATGAAGCTACCTTAGATCAATTATTGCGGGAAGCCCATAGTCTCAAAGGGGATTCTCGTAGCGTTGGTGTCGAATCGGTAGAAACCCTAACCCATCATATCGAAGAAATTTTTGATCGCATCAAATCTAAACAGCTTGGTTTTACTGTCAAAGTCAGTGAAAGCCTCTATGATGCATTAGAGGCAATCGGTCGCTTAGTTGATGAAGCGGTAACGGGTCAACTCCAGGGAGTAGATACGGCGCAAGTGCTCAACCAATTAATCGTCGCCATTGAGGCGTCAGCGCAATTACCCCCTGTGGTAACTGTCTCCAAATCAGCTACTCCGCCCATTTCTCCCCCGGCTTCCCTGACGATTGTGGGTTTACCTGATGTCCAATCCTCCCCATCGCAGCGCCCCCTCAGCGCTGCGTTGATTGAAGATGAGGAACTGCGGGACGTTTATAAACTCGCCAGCTTTGAACGTTTACAGAAACTAGAAACGGGATTACTGCAATTAGAAAAGCATCCTGATAATCAAACCATTTTAGACGAATTACTGCGAGAAGCTCATAGTTTAAAAGGAGACTCCAGAAGCGCAGGCGTTGAACCCGTTGAAGCTTTAATTCACCACATTGAAGAGATTTTAGGGGGGATTAAACTCAAGCCAACAATTTTAACCCCAGATATTAGCGATCGCTTGTATCAAGGATTGGATGCAATGGGTAAGCTGGTACAGGAAGCGGTGACGGGTCAACCAACGGGTGTAAATACTGTGGAGGTTCTCAATCAGTTACTAGAGGTTTCTCCCCCTAGCTTACCTGATGCTGTACCGATTCCGATTAAACCCCTTCCCCCTCAACCCTCGATACCCAAAACGCCAGGAATTAGTGACGCCTACCGTATCGATACAATTCGCGTTCCCACTCGTGAGTTGGATACTTTAATGGCGCAAGCTGAGGAACTGAATGTAACTAAACTTCGCATTGCATACACAGCATCAGAAGTTGAGGAACTGGTGACACTTTGGCAAGAATGGAAAGCCTTTTATCGTCAAGCCCGATCCGGTGAGGCGATAGCCAATGAAATTAACCCATTCCAAGAACGCTTAGACCAAAAGATTAACGCCTTGCGAACCGCTACTCAGGATAATACCACCAATTTGGATTTAATTGCTGAGGATTTACGGGAGAGAATTCAAACCCTCCGACGATTACCCCTGTCTACCATTTTCCAGTTGTTTCCGCGTGTGGTGCGGGATTTAGCCCGGAAACAGGCTAAACAGGTAGAGTTAGTGATTGAAGGGGGAGACACGATGGCGGATAAAAATATTCTGGAGGATATTAAAGATTCTTTAACCCATCTGATTCGCAACGCGATTGATCATGGGGTGGAAACACCTGAGGAACGCGAGAAAGTGGGTAAATCTCCAGTGGCAAAAATTTGGCTCCGGGGTAATTTAATTGGTAATATGATTGTCATCGAAGTCGCCGATGATGGGCGCGGGCTTGACTTAGAACAAATTAAGCAGACGGCGATTAAACGCAAACTTTACCAACATGATGAGCTGGAAAGGATGAATTCCAGCCAAATTTATGAACTCATTTTTGCCCCAGGATTCTCCACGCGAACCTTTATTACCGAAATTTCTGGTAGGGGGATTGGCTTGGATGTGGTACGGACAAATATTGAACGACTCAAAGGCGCGATCGCGATCGAATCAACTCCCAATCAAGGAAGTAGGTTCCGTATCCAGCTTCGCACAAGTTTGGCAACGGTTAATGCGTTATTTGTTGAGGTTCAGGGAATTATCCAAGCTCTCCCCATTGAATTTGTCCAAACCAGTTTACTCCTTTCTCCTGATGAAATAGAAACCATTGATGGGCGCGAGAGTTTAAAGTGGATGGATCAAAGGGTTCCTGTCGCCAATCTCGCTGATGTATTGGAACTGTCAAACTCACCAAGCTACGCCCTTACCGCCAAAAAAGAAGCGCCGATTTCTGAGTTGCGATCGTGTATTCTGCTTAAGGTTGGAGAGGAACTCTCTGGGTTTTTCGTGGATCGCCTTTTGGATACCCAAGAAATCCCCCTCAAACCTCAAAGTTTGTTATTAAAGCGGGTGCGAAATGTTTTGGGTGCAACTATTCTCCCCACGGGGGATGTTTGTATGATTCTCAATCCGGCTGATTTAATTAAATCGCTGCAAAAACAAAGTCCCTCAACGGTTTCTGTTCAAACTAAGACGGTTGTGCAAGCTAAACCTACCATTCTTTTAGTCGAAGATTCCCTTGCGGTTCGTACTCAAGAAAAACGACTTTTAGAACGAGCGGGATATGAAGTGGTGATTGCTGTCGATGGATTAGAGGGTTATACAAAACTCAGAAGCCGTCATTTTGATGCGGTGGTTTCTGATGTAGAAATGCCTCATTTAGATGGGTTATCGCTAACGGCAAAAATTCGCCAGCATCCAAAGTATCAAGACTTACCGATTATTTTGGTAACCACTTTGGATTCAGAAGCAGATCAACAACGGGGTGCCCAAGCAGGAGCGGATGCTTACATTATTAAAGGTAAGTTTAACCAAGCATTTCTTTTAGAAACCTTAAGCCGACTTGTTTAATTGAGTTAAGTTTGTACGTAGTTGGCACTTTAGTGCCTTTATCGCTAAAGCGATTACTACAAAAACCTTGTTTAATTGAGTTGGATTTGTACGTAGTTGGCACTTGAGTGCCTTTATCGCTAAAGCGATTACTACAAAAACCTTGTTTAATTGAGTTAAGTTTGTACGTAGTTGGCACTTGAGTGCCTTTATCGCTAAAGCGATTACTACAAAAACCGAGGATATAACCGAATAAATAATGAACAATGACGATTAAAGTTTTATTAGTTGAAGACTCCAAAATATCTTTAGTGATTCTCAGACGAATTCTGAATGAATTCCCCCAAATGGAGGTAGTCGGAGAAGCTCCAAATGGGTTAGAAGCGTTGAAGCTAATTCCTAAAGTTCAACCCGATGTGATTTGTACTGACTTGCACATGCCTCAGATGGATGGGTTGGAATTCACCACTGAAGTGATGAGTCACTATCCTAAACCGATTCTAGTCTTAAGTGTTTCAGTACAGCATGAAGATACCCATCATATCTTTGATGTTCTCGAAGCAGGGGCTGTCGATATTTGTCCCAAACCGATTGCTGGATTAACCATGAATAATCAGGCATTTAATCGAGAATTAATTAATAAAATTATTGTCCTGTCTGGCGTTAGAGTATTTAAGAAAAAACCCAAGCTTTTAGTTAAACCTAAGCCGATAAATCTGCAATATCTGACGTTTGCTCCAGCAAAATCATATCCGAAACCTAAAATAATTGCCATTGGCACATCAACTGGTGGACCTCCGGCGTTGCAGGAAATCCTTTCTCAACTTCCAGCTAATTTTTCCGTTCCAATAATTTGTGTTCAGCACATTTGTCAAGGTTTTTTACAGGGGTTAATCGATTGGTTGTCTGCTACGTGCAAATTACCGATCAAGATTGCCCAATCTGGATATAAACCTCAACCGGGAATCATTTATTTTCCCCCAGAACAACATCATTTAGAGTTAAATAATCAGGGTGATTTTGTTTGCTCAGATAAACCTGCTTTAGACGGGCATCGTCCATCAGTAACGGTAACATTTGAGTCTGTCGCCAAAGTATACGGCAAGAAAAGTACAGCAATATTATTAACAGGAATGGGTAGAGATGGAGCAAAAGGAATGTTAGCAATTGCCCAAGCTGGTGGGTTAACCATTGCTCAAGATGAAGCCACCTCAATCATCTTCGGGATGCCCAAAGAAGCCATTGATTTAGGGGCGGCTAGGGAAGTCTTACCCTTGGGCGCGATCGCGCCGATGTTGCTGGAACTTTTACAAAAACAGTCGATTGTACGGTAAACCGATTAGGTAATGAATGTGTCAACACCATACTGGTTAAGTCCTAAAATAAAACAAGCCTTTATTCGCTTAATTGCTCACCATACTGGTTTAATCATTAGAGAGCGAGATCAAGCCGCTTTACAAGAGAAAATATTCGCTAGAATGAAGGAGATTAAACTAACATTTCCTGAAGATTATTACCTGTTGCTGAATTGTCCCACTTGGGAAGCTGAGCAAGAGTGGAAAAATTTGGTTGTTTTGCTGACTAATCTGGAAAGTTACTTTTTTCGAGATAAAGAACAGTGTAGTTTGCTCAGAACTAAAATTTTGCCTGAACTGATCCAGCGTCATCAGGGAGATAAAACCTTACGTATTTGTAGTGCGGGATGTTCAACGGGAGAAGAACCCTATTCCCTGGCGATTCTGCTGAACGAATTAATTCCTGATATCAAAACCTGGAATTTAAGAATTTTTGGTATAGACATTAATCAAGATGCCTTAGAAAAAGCAAAACAAGGAAATTACAGAGCTTGGTCATTGCGAAGTATTGAGCCGCAGATTAAACAGAATTATTTTCAATTCATTGACAATCACTACCAGATTGAACCCAAAATTAAACCCTTAGTCAAATGGCAACAGCTCAATTTAGTTAAAGATCCTCTACCGCAACCTAACTTAGATTTACAGGATTTTGACTTAATTATTTGTCGAAATGTCTTTATTTACTTTGAATCCTCCGCCATTGCCCAAGTTTTGGATAAGTTTTACCATGCGCTCCAACCCTTAGGATATCTGATTACTGGTCATTCTGAACTGTATGGTCAAGTTTTAAAGCAGTTTCAAACCAACGTTTTTCCCGAATCCCTGGTTTATCAACGTCAGACTGAGAGTTTAGTTTATACGCCTGTGGGTGATGTTCCTAGCCCACTAACTTTGGATACGGAAGACGATTATACCTTAGCCTTTCATCCGGAAACACTTGAAGATGACCTAAAAAAAAATACGATTAAAATGCAGCATGTGGCATTGAATCTGCTCAAGCAGTTACCGCCAGATACTCACCTGCAAAAACTGGGTAATTTAACGGCATCTGAACTGATTGAACAAGTCGAATCCTCATTAAATATTATTGAACAAGATTCTCTATGAAAGACAATTCCTATTTTATCTTTGGTTTAAATGATCGGCTGTATGGAATCAGCACAGCTTACGTAGAAGAAGTCTTTCCGCTCCCAGAGTTTGTATCCATTCCAGAAGCTCCGCGTAAAATGATTGGCGTGGTTAATTTGCGTGGAGAAATGATACCAGTTACCGATTTTAATCAGAGTTTAGGCTTACAATCATCGGACTACCGTTTAACTGACAGTGTTATCGTTCTAAGACGAGAAAAAACCAAACTTGGAATTATTGTCAATCAGGTTTGTGAAGTCCTGACGATAGCCCCAGATGAAATTACAACTGAACTTGCTCCGCATCAAACTGTGACGGAAAACGGCGTTATTGGTGGACTCACACGCCACGCTGGTGATATCCTTATTTTAAGTGATCCTGAAAATTGGTTAAGCTCGATAGACAGCCACACATTTAACCTAGTCGAGAACTATCTCACCCAAGAAACTCCATCGAGTCAATTTAGTGAAGAAATCCTCGCCAAACAAGCCGTATTTGCCCCGAATGCGACGCCGGAAGAACGAGAAATTTTCCGAGAACGAGCCGATAATCTAAAGCTTCCATTCGAGAGCCAAGATTTAACCCTTGTAAAATCGTTAACGATTATTGTCTTAAATCATCAGTTATTCGGGATTGATTTAGGAATCGTGCGGGAGTTTACCGAAATCCAACAAGTGACTCCCATTCCTTGTTGTCCCCCTCATATTGTGGGAAACATGAATCTGCGCGGGGAAATTGTCACCTTAGTGGATATTCGCCCGGTGTTGAATTTGCCCTTAGCGGCGATAACTCCAAGTTCTAAAGCGCTGATTGTGGAGGTTGAGGAGATTTTGGCGGGTGTGATTGTGGAAGATGTGCGTGAATCGATGTTCCTGCTAAATCCGCTCCAGATCATCGCCGTGACACCTGATACAAATAGCATAAATCATGAATATTTGCAAGGAGAAGCGGTCTATGCTGAAAAAATAATGAGCATTCTGGACTTAGGGAAAGTTTTCTTGAATGGTGGCTTAATCGTTGAGCAAGGGATGTGAACTACTCAGGCTTACTTCGTAGAAGCCTGAGCTTCTGATCTCACTGGGGATTGCGTCAACTTAGACTTACGTCCAAGCTTCGGTCTCACATCCCCTCCATCAGCAGCAGTCCCAGTCCCTGAGACCGATAAAATCCTGATGCCTTCCGCTCTGATATTTGCTGAAGCGTTGCCGTCTCTATCGTGGTGAGTTCCACAACTAGGACAAGTCCATGACCTAACCTCTAAGGGCATCTCAGCCACTTGATAATGGCAGTTTGAGCAGAGTTTAGAACTAGGGAACCATCGGTCAATTTCTACCAATACTTTGCCCTCAAATTCAAGCTTGTAAGATAAGAAGTTGACAAACATCCCCCAGCCTACATCAGAAATAGATGCAGCTAGTTTATGGTTACAGACCATGCCCTTAGTATTCAAGCTTTCGACTACAATGACTTGGTTTTCGTCAACAAGCTTTCTGGATAGCTTATGTAAGTAGTCTTGACGGACATTACTAACTCGTTCGTGAACCTTAGCCACCAGCTTTCTGGCTTTATCTCTTGATTTGCTTCCCTTCTCCTTTCTGTCTAATTTCCGTTGCTTGCGCTTAAGGTTGCGCTCATGTTTGGCTAGGTGCTTGGGGTTAGCGTATTTAGAGGTCTTGACACCATCATTGACAATAGCAAAATCCTTTAACCCTAAATCAATCCCAGCTACTTTGCCTTCACTTCGACTTCGCTCAGTGCTAGCGGGTGGGTTATCCCCTTCTACTTCGGTCAAAACGGATGCATAGTATTTCCCCGATGGAGTCATACTAACCGTTACTGTTTTGATTGTCCCCTCAATTGGTCGGTGTATTTTAGCTTTGACTTTTGCCACGCGACCAGGAAATTTGAGGCAACCATCTACAACTTTTACTGACTGGGGATACTGAATGGACTGCTTATTTCTTTTTGCCTTAAACCTAGGGTATCTAGCCCTACCCTCAAAAAAGTTCTTATAGGCAGCCACTAGGTTGAGTGTAGTAGCTTGTAATACCTGAGAGTAGCATTCAGACAACCATTCAGTATCCTCCTGTTTTTTGAGCTTAGGTAAGAAGGCATTCAATGCTGAACGGGTCAAACCTTTACCTGTTGCCTGGTAAGTTTCAATGCACAAATTGAGTGCATGATTCCACCACCAACGGCTACAGCCAAAGTGTTGAGCTAGTATCACTTGTTGTTCAGTTGTCGGATATAGCCTAACTTTGACAGCTTGATGTCCCATCGCCTTTACCTCCTCTTAGCACTATATACCATTTAGGCTAAGCTTGTCCAGAAGATTGGAAATTGAGGAACGAAATTTCCCGGTGTCCATCCTCACCCTCCTGAGCCTGCGAAGGATCTGCTGAGGGTGAGGACTTCCGCGATTACGTTAAAGAATCCTGAGTCGTAGCCGAAACATCTAGCGCTGATTATACGAAAATAGAACTGTAGCCCATCCTTTCCCATTTAACCTTGAGTCAATCACCATCCTCTGCCCCTAAACCCAGCCGAAACCACCAGGACTACTATATTCACCGCGCTCGTGCGAGTTTGCGGCATACCTTGTCCTGGTACAACAACCTGCATCACCGCCGCCCACATCCGGATGTGGAACTGCAAGCAGCATTACAAAATGAACTGGAGGTATTGCAGTTTAGCTTGGACAAACTTGACCAAAGTGTGATTCGCATTGCCACCTTTGGTTTAGTCAGTCGCGGTAAATCCGCTGTCGTCAATGCTTTGCTGGGTCAAAAAATCTTACAAACGGGTCCCCTGCATGGGGTAACGCAGTGGCCCAAGTCGGTACATTGGACGCCCGGTGGTGAGGGGAAAGTGCTCTTAGAGTTAATTGATACGCCGGGATTGGATGAGGTTCAGGGAGAAGCACGGGCGCAGATGGCGCGACAGGTGGCTTCCCAGGCGGATTTAATTTTATTTGTGGTGGCTGGGGATATTACCCGCACGGAGTATCAGGCATTGTCTGAACTGCGTCAAGCCCAAAAGCCTCTGATTCTCGTATTTAACAAGATTGATTTGTATCCAGAACAAGATAGAGACGCGATTTACCAGCAACTGCAAGAACTAGGTACAGGCAGTCCCCGCGATCGCCGCTTACAAAAGATGTTATCACCTGAGGAGATCGTCAGGGTAGCCGCAGAACCGTCACCCATACAAGTGCGAGTGGAATTGCCTGATGGAAACGTCAGTTATGAATGGGAAACCCTACCGCCCCAGGTGGATGAGTTGAAGCAAGCTATTTTAAAGATACTCAATCGCGAAGGGCGATCGCTGTTGGCACTCAATGCCCTGTTTCAAGCCCGAACTGCTCAAGTTAACATTGCCCAGAAAACTGTTGCACAACGTAAAACGGAAGCCGAAGATTTAATCTGGCGCTTTGCTAAGTATAAAGCCCTGGCAGTGGCGCTCAATCCGATTGGTGTCTTGGATATTTTAGGTGGAACTGTAGCAGACTTGGCACTGATTCGTTCCTTATCCCGACTCTACGGTTTACCGATGACGAGTTATGAAGCAGGAAAACTATGGCGCAAAATATTAATTAGTTCCGGGGGCTTGCTTTTGGGTGAACTGGGAAGTAGTGCACTGTTGGGAATGGGCAAAAGTGCCTCGGCTGTTGTCAGTACAGTAGATAGTATTGGCGGAATCACGGCTTATGCTGGAGTTGCTGTTACTCAAGCTGGGATTGCCGGGTATGGGGCATACACGGTTGGTCATGCGGCGCAAGTCTATTTAGAACAAGGCTGCACTTGGGGACCTTTGGGTGCGAGTCGTGTAATTCAAGATATTCTCAATCAAGTTGAACCGGATATGATTCTCTATCGCCTGCGACAGGAACTGGGTCAACACTTATAGCAACCGCCATAGCGGTTGGGACACATCATACCAAATCCGCCTTTATTACCCCCTTTTGCCACGGCGATTGAAATCGCTGCTACACAAACTTTCGTCCGCCTGCGCGGACTGGTTTATAACGGGGGTAGCGTTCCCCGGATTTGGTATCATTTGTTCCAGACGTTCCGCCGGAACGTCTGGAACAACAGTTCCCTTGTCCTAATCGGTGTGTCTACTGCTATATCTTAGTGCAAAAAGGCTTAGCCTACTCAATGGTGGAATAGGTTGTAGGTTGGGTTGATCTAGGAAACCCAACAAAATCTAGGGTTCGCATCCCTGACTACGAACCCAATGGTGTATTTTCTTGAGCGCGGCTGTGCATTGTCTGTTGCAAGTGTTCATCTTTCTCGCGCTGCTGGGTTGCTGATTCCCGCGTTTGCTGTTGAGTCGGGCTATCAGCAGAGGGAACTTCAACCTCTTCTTCTGCACGGTTGAGCATGTTTTGTTTCAATTGCTCGTCGGCGAGACGCTCTTGAGTAGCAAGTTTCCGGGCTTCGTTTTGGGTATTCATAATTCTATTCTCCAAATTCTTTACACGGCAATGGTTGTCGGATTTTTCCCTTGTTCAGATCAGCTCTTGCGTCTGATCCGACGAAAGCATCCGAGCCTATTGTCTTTGGTATCAAGATTTCCGCCTCCAGATCGTCCCCCAAAAGGGGGAAGTTGTGGTGATGTGATCATAAATGACAAATTTAAACAATTTTAATTTGGCTCTTCCCCTATTCCCAGATGTTCCACGCCTTACGTCTCTACTTTCCTATTCTCTATTTCCGATAAATAAGGATTTCTGGGGGGAGATAATCTGAATCCCATGACTGGTAAACTTACTCACCCAAAACCCTAAATCTGGACACCGAATCGCTGACTGAACTTGTTGTAAAATTTCTTGGGCTTGTTCCTGGGACTGACAAAGGGCAAATACCGTAGGTCCTGAACCGGACATCATTGTGCCTAATGCACCGCTATTTTCAAAGGCTTGCCGCAGTTGCAAGACTTGGGGATAGTTAGGCAGCACAACTTTTTCTAAATCATTGTATAGCAGTTGACCAATTTTTGATCCATTTTTATTTATAATACCTTGAACCATAGAACCTGAATGTACGCGAGTCGGGGTATTTAAAGGTTCAGTTGCTATTGATTTGGATGCTAGATCAGAACGCCTATAAGAGTTGCCAAACTCAGACCGATAGGTTTGATAAGCCCAAGCTGTGGAAACAGCTAAGTTCTGATGCTTAGCTAACACCACATAGAAAGAATCCAGACTGGGTAAGGGATCAAGTTCTTCGCCTCGCCCCGTTGCGATCGCGGTTCCCCCAGCTAGACAAAATGGCACGTCTGAACCCAGTTTCGCGGCTAACTCTTGTAATTCTGGCTGCGTAAGTCCAAGTTGCCAGAGCATATCCAATCCTACCAAAACGGCTGCAGCATTCGTAGACCCTCCTGCTAATCCAGCCGCGACGGGAATATTCTTTTGAATCGTGACTTCCACACCCCCAAACTGCGCCCAGCAATCGGGAAACTCTTGACTCATCAATTCCACAGCCCGATAAGCCAGATTGGTTTCATCCCGGGGAACTTGCGGGTGATCGCAGTGAACTTGAATGGTTTGAGTACCAATAGCGCGGATGTTAACTTGATCAGCGAGTTCAATGCTTTGCAGGATCATCGCCAGTTCATGATACCCATCGGCGCGATCGCCTAGTATTTCCAGATACAGATTAATTTTGGCAGGGGCGATTAGGGAATAGGAACGCATGGGGGAATTATGAGTTATGAATTATGCATTATAAATTACATTAAATGAGTCACTCGTGCAGGGCGGGTTTAGTCTCGTTATCGGAAATCGACAAACCTTATCCCCCGGCTTCCCCTACTCCCGCATTTAAGCGATTGGCAAGAGTAACCCATTGAGTAACGCTCAAGTCTTCAGCACGCGCTTGGGGATGACTATCTAATTGTTCCAGTAATTGGTTAATTGTATCGCGATCGCATACAGATTTGAGGTTATTTCGCAACATTTTCCGTTTACTGGCAAAACCCAGCTTGACTAAGGTTTCTAGCTTTTGGGGATTATCGGCTGAGGGTTCTACAATTCGGGGATGCAAGCAGACTACGGCTGAGTCAACTTTGGGCGGTGGGGAAAAGGCTTTGGCTGGGACATCACAGATCCATTCACAGTCTGCCAGATATTGCACCCGCACCGATAACGCGCCAAATTCCTTGCCACCTGGTTTAGCACATAATCGTTGCGCCACTTCTTTTTGCACCAATAGTACAATTAACTCAAAGGCGGGAGCAACGGGTTGGGCGATGGTTCCCAAGAGCGTTTGCAAAATTGGTCCTGTGATGTTGTAGGGAATATTAGCAACGACTTTATTCGGATAATGGAAATGAGAAAAGGCGGCGATATGTTCGGCTAAGTTAAGGGAGAGAATATCCCCTTGTAATAGTAAGAAATTTTCCTTTTGACCTAACTTTTTTGCCAAAAGTTGGCACAAATCCCGGTCAATCTCAACAGCCACCAATGACTCCACCTCCGCCAGGAGTCGCCGCGTCAGCACACCCGTTCCCGGACCAATCTCCAGCAGGCGATCCCTTGGCTGCAAGTCTGATGCTGTAATGATTTGATTTAGGGCTTTTTCACTACGCAGCCAATGTTGCGCGAATTGTTTACGGGCTTTGGGTTTCATTACTCAATTATTTTATATTTTAAGATAAGCTAGGGCGGGTGCAAGTTGCTCAGTTGTTGGCAACAAGCTATTGAGTCCCTACCCGCCCCTACAGTGACTAAAGAGAGCCTGCTGATGACAGACGTGCCATGGCATGTCTCTACTTATTACTTATTAAAAAATTCTTCAGCACCTGTTGGTTTTCCGCAATGTAATCTCGGGAAAACATGGTAAGATTGGCAATATTTCCCGGACTGGCGTTGTCGATTTCAAAACTCATAATATCGGGTTGTAGGCGCAGGTAGCGCTGAACGTCTGGATTACCTAAGTCCTTAGAAGTCATGATCTGCCGGGTAATATAATCGTGAATATCAGAAGACGCATCAAATAATACGTCAATTAGGCGTCCTTGCCATCCCCATTGTGCCAATCCCCAGCCGCGTGTCTCCTTCCAGGGAAATGGACGGCCAGAATTGCCAGTGCCAATTGAGAGTACAGAAATATCTTGAATTGAATAATTTAATCGTAGCGCTTCTGCCAGAGCTGCCGCAGCCGGATTGTTGGCGCCAACGCCACCATCGATTACAGAATATTCTCGACTCGATGTTTGTAAAAGGTGAGCCGGAAAATAGGTTGGTGCAGATGAGGAACAGACGCAGGCTTCCCATAAAGGAATATTGAAAAAATCTTGGTCTTCACGCCAACTTTTAAACACAATGGGTTTTCGCCCGATTGTATCGTAGGCAATAATCATCAGTTGGAGGGGGTTCTCAATATCCGATAGTTTTGTTGATCCAAACTCTTCTTGCAACACTTTAATTAAGCCGTCGTCTGGGTAGAGCGGTGCTGAAAGACCGTGTTGAAACACTAATCCCAACCGCTGGCGGGAAAAGCGACCTTGATAGGGAAAAATTCTTGCCCCCTTCTCTCGATATAGCCTAATAATCTCCTCGCTTTTGCGTCCAATGGCGATAGCTGAGGCGAGGATTGAACCGGTAGATGTGCCGGCAATCAAATCGAAATATTGGTTTAAAGGTTGGTCGAGAACTCGTTCAACTTCTGCTAAGATAACGGCTGAGATAATGCCGCGAATGCCACCACCATCTAAGCTTAAAATTCGGTAGGTCATTTTTAAATGTCTCCCAAAATCTAGTTGTACTGTAACTTATATTACACTTTTAACCGAAACAACTAAGTAGTCAATCAAGAGGGAAGGGGGACAAAAGGATGGACTTAGTATTTTTTTACTTCACATTTATAATTTATGTCGGTGACATCCTCCTACACCGACCCTAGGGGTACGGTGTAGGCTTCCTTTGTCGCCGCCCTAGAGAACGACGCTTCCGGCGTTTTATAGTGGGGAATATGCAAAAGCCCACTTTCTTGATGTTAATGGCAGCGTTCCAATCTCTGTCCAGCACAAACCCACATAAACAGTGGTGAATTCGTACTGATAAATCTTTTTGTTCAACGCGATTACAACAAGAGCATACCTGGCTTGTGTTATGAGGTGTACGGGCGAAGCATTTACGAATACAAGTTATGCAATTCATTACTACCTTTTCTCCGTAAAGGCTTCGCCCCTACCCACCAATTTACCAGGCAATCGCCGTTTGTAATTGAGAATTGAAAGGAATTGACCCCAGCCAGCGTCATTGATTGATTTGTTTAAACCTGACTTAGCGCTTTGTCCGTTTGGTAAATATTTCCCATCTTTGTCCTGTTTTGGCTTGTTTTTTCGGGATAAGTTCCCTGGCTTGATGTCTTCGACAAAGAACACCTTCTCATCCCGGCTCACCAGTCGAGTCGCAGATTCATAATGAAATTGCTTTCGCTTCCGCTGTAACTTTTGGTGATGCTTCGATATTTTTTTCGCCAGCTTTCGCCGTGATGCCGACTTATGCGGCTTCCCATCTTTGCGGTTAGCCAACCTTGCCAACTTCGCCTCGGACTGGCGGTAATGTTGTTGAATAGGCTCAATTTCCCCATCCGATGCCGTTTGTAAGGGCGAAGCATTTGCGGAGTTTAGTGAGCGGTTAGTTGCACAAGTTGTCAGCGCAAATGCTTCGCCCCTACCCAAACCAACGTCCAATCCAATGGAGTTCTCTTCTGTTGCTTCTATCTCTGGTGGCTTAAAGAAGGGGATAGATTTATCCTCTAGGGTTAAGCAAATATACCAACCATCTGCTTTGTGGGAAACTAGCGCCGCTTTGATAGTGAATCCTTTTGGGATTGGGCGATGGTAGATTAGTTTTACCTGACCCACCTTGGGTAGGTTGATATAGGCAAGATCCCGTCCTGTACCGCCATTTTTGCGCCGATGCGGGTTAACAGTAAAACTCAGGCAATCAGCTTTTAGTTTAGGGATAGAAACTGTCCGGTATCGCCGCACTGATTTAAAGCGAGGTTTTCCGCTTCGCTTCCCATTTAAATCGCCTTTAATAAACCGATTAAACGTATCTTCTACCCGCTTAATTGCTTCCTGGATTACCTGGGAATGAACCCCTTCGTACAGGTGTTTATTCGATTCCCTTGACCAATGGGTTGCCCGTTTCTGCGAGTAATAGGTTGGCTGGTCTTTGAGTTCTGGTAAATAAGTTACAAAAATTGGACAAGCATTGACAGGTGAGCGTAATCGCTCCCACCAGTTAAACCGTTCTTCCAACATCAGATTGTGTATCCGGCACAACTTGTACAGCCATTCATTTAGCCGATAAGTTTGTTGCCTATCCGGCACAATTCTATACTGGTAATTCAGTTTAAATGTGTCTTTGCTTCGCTTCAATTTTTATCACCTCCTTAAGTTCAATTATAACTCACACTCTACACAGGCGATTCATCTCACACCAACAAAGATTATGGTGTGAGATGAATCGCCGATCAAGCTAAAATTATTTTAATTTGGGATTTAAGGGAACCATGGTATCCCGATTTACCCTTTACTGGATGCTGCTGATGTCAGACCTTTATGTCTCTTGGTCAGAATACCATAAAAAAATTGAACTCCTAGCCGTCAAGATTTATCAAGCCAACTGGGAGTTTAACCAAATTGTCTGCATTGCTAAAGGAGGACTGCGGGTTGGGGATATCCTCTGCCGAATTTACAACAAACCCTTAGCGATTCTTTCAGCATCGTCTTATGGGGGTTCCCAAAACCGTGTCCGAGGTGAAATCACCTTTTCCCACCATCTGACGATGATAACGGAAACATTAGGGAATCGTGTGCTACTTGTGGATGATTTAGTGGATTCTGGCGTTAGCCTGCGGGAATCGATGCATTGGCTAGAGAAACGGTATGGGAATGAATTAGAGATTCGCACGGCGGTTCTGTGGTACAAAGCTCACTCCCTGATCACTCCTGATTATTATGTAGACTATTTATCCGCCAATCCCTGGATTCATCAACCCTTTGAACCTTATGAAAATATAAGTCCAAATGAGTTAGCCGCAAGCTATTTGCTCAAGGAAGCGTGAAGTATCCTAAAGACGGATAGGGAACTGGAGCGAAAACTGTTAAGCATTTTCACTCATCAGACCGCACTGATGAGTGAAACCTTACGTCTAAAGAAAGAGGTTTACAGGAGGCAAATCTGATTATGGTGAAGTGATTAAGATTTATCACCACACAACTATTATGTCAGACCCACAAACAACAAATCCCATCTCCCAGGCAAAAGAAAATGTGGCTGAGGCAATTCCTACCCCAGCATCACCCCAGCAGATGCCAGAGTCTAGCGCTCAAGCACTCAAATCCCGCCTACAATGGGGTGAACCTGCTTTGACAATTTTGGATGTTCGCGATCGCGCTGCCTTTAACCAAGCTCGGATCAGGGGTGCGGTGCCGATGCCGATGGACGAATTAACTGATCGTGCCATATCCAGTCTCGAACCGCAACGTGAGATCTACGTCTACGGTGACAATGATCAACAAAGCAATCAAGCCGCCGCAAAACTGCGGGAAGCGGGTTTTGTATCTGTATCTGTCCTCAAAGGTGGATTAACGGCTTGGAAAGCAATTTCTGGTTCAACAGAGGGTCCGGCTGAGCAACTGCCGAGCAACTTTAACTTGTGATCGGAGTTTGGGGGAAGTAATATCATGTCCGGTTGAATACCCATAATTACGGTGAGGGTGAGTAGGGGCTTGGTAACCAAGTCCCTAAATTTTTATTAGGGGTGATGGGTCTTATTGCCAGTTTTAGCCATAACTTGGCTGATAATCCGCACAATTTTTAGCCCGTTCTATAATCGGTGGTATCCTAGTCATGCCATTATCCTTAACAGGTCAGTCAATCCATAGCTTAATTATCTATAGCTGTGAGAAGATTTTGGCAAAACGCGATCGCGCAGGTGCAATACAACCCCCACTCCTAATTTCTGTAGCGTTGACGACGAAATTCAATCACATTTTTCTTGAGCTTAACCTAATAGCCGTCATATCGATAGCCGCTTAAGGTTTTTTACCTGTTTATAAATATGCTTTAATTCATATTAATAAAACGAGTTTAACCTGAACAAAACTGCTGACGAGTCATCTGAAGAAAGTCAGTCAAAGCCATTGACGGATTTTCCACACTGTACGCCTGTTGCAACACATCCGCCCACATCTGACGAGTGGCAAAATACTGGGCTTTAGCGTAAGCTATCTCCTCGGTTGATGCTCTATCGTCTTGCAATTGTGCCTCTATAGTCATCAAATCAGAAGAGATGCGATCGCGTGTTGGTTGATCCACCATCTGAAAGGCTAGCCGATAAAGGGGAACAGAGTCCTGATTAAATAATACCCAAAAATAACGCTCTCCCGGTTGCAGCGCTTCCCCATCATACAAAAGCATATCCTCTGATGGACTCACTTGTTTACTCCACACCACATCCTGGGTAACATGCTGCCACAGTTCAAGTTTGCCAATCTCTTCTCCCTCTTTAAGTCGCCACATAAATAATGGGCGATTACTCCAAACTAAGGGAATGGCTAAAGGATTGTAGGCTGGAGAAATGGGACAAACGGAACCACGACTTCCTCCCGTTCTTCCCCGCGCTGGGGGTTCAGTGTTATTGTTGGATGATGAGTTGGTTTGATATAAATCTAACCACAGAAAGCGTTGACGTTGAGCCAGGGTTATCCTTGGTATGAATAGCTGATATCCAACGAGCCAACTGATTAAAGTTATTGACAATAAACCTAAGGGTAAAATCTTTTTGTTATTTGTCATTTATTATTTGTCATTTGTTATTTGTCATTCAAACGGGGCGGGTTTAATGACATCAGGGGGGCAAACAATGATAATAGTTAAACCCGCCCCTACAAACTCACATTAGTTGACCGAGGGATGAAAATTCTGGATTATCCGTTGATTCCTCACTCAGCCGCCCCTGCGGCTTTAAGAACACCCACGACTTCCGGATACCCATTAAATTCAGCAATCATCATCGCCGTATAACCACCCCGATTTTTGAGGGTGACATCAGCACCGGCTTCGAGTAAACATTTCACGGCTGGGATATAACCCCGATGGGCTGCCCACATTAAGGCTGTCGCCCCCGCACTATCTCGCTGATTCACATCCGCGCCCGCTTCTAATACCGAGCGTATCAGTTCACTATCCCCTTGATCAGCCACCTTCATTAACAGGGTTTTCCCTTTGATGTCCGTAAAATTGGCATTTGCCCCAGCTTTGAGCAATACTTTGACGGTTTCTGAATATCCCTGAGATAGGGCAAGGGTAAGTGGGGTTTCGGCTTGGTTAGTTGCATTCACGTCAGCGCCATGTTGCAACAGCGCGATCGCAATATCTGTGTGACCATGTAAAGCGGCTAGAAGCAGCGCCGTGTCGCCCAGCTTATTTTTGAGGTGTACGCTAGCGTTGCGCTGGAGTAACGCCTCCACAACCGCCCCATGCCCTTCTACAGAGGCTAAATGTAATGCTGTCTCCCCATCAGCATCCTGGACATTAATCTGTGCCCCCGCATCCAGTAATGCCCGAACAATGTCACAATGACCCCCGGCTGCTGCCGCCATCAAGGCAGTTCCACACCTGAGATTGTGCTGATTCACATCTGCACCCGCCGCTAATAAAGCCTGGACAACCGACCTATGACCTTGATCTGCCGCTAAAGTCAGCGCGGTTTCACCGTCCTCATCTTGCAGATTGACATCAGCACCATGAGCCAACAATAGCTGAATAATCGGTAAATAGCCTAACTCCGCCGCCTGTATGAGCGCGGTTCTGCCATCAACGTTTCGAGTATTGACATCAAACCCACCCTCGAGTAATCGGCTCACCATCTGAGTACGACCCTCACTAGCCGCCAGAAGCAATGCCTCTGAACTCAGTGTGCCATCTGCCCCAGCTTCGAGTAAGGTGTTGACAATTTGAATCTGACCACTTTCCGCCGCTAGCTTCAGGGCGTTATCGTTATCTTTGTCTTGGATATTGACATCAGCACCTGCTTTGAGTAGGCGTTGTACCAGTTTGAGATGACCTTTATGTGCCGCCACCATCAGCGCAGTGCTACCATCTTCATTCTTGGCATTAACATCAGCACCGGCGGCGATTAGGGTTTCTACTGCATCCACCTGATTGGCGGCGACAGCAAGCATGAGTGCGGTTAAACTGTACCGTTTTCGTGGCAGGTTGATATTGACACCCGCCGCGATTAGCGATCGCACAATTTCGGTATAACCCCGTTGAGCGGCTATCATCAAGGCAGTCGTGCCATCGCGATCAGTCGCATCGATATTCACCCCCTGACTCAGCAGGGTTTTGATTTGGGTCAAGTTGCCACTTTGGGCGGCTTTCAGCAGTAAGCCATCAGTGTTTTGGATCATAGCTATTCCAGGGGAATGGTCAACGCTAGTGCCAATCAGACTAGTTAGATCTATCTCTTGGGAGGGAAGTCAGTTTCGTTATCAGACTTTAGAGGAAACAGCAGCTATGCTATGTTAACTTTTGTCACTATATTGAAACTCCTCTAAGAAGCTTATGAACTTCGACATCCCAGAACCGATTAAAGTTTACTCCCAATTCTTTCACCCTATAGTGATGTGGCTCCTGCTGGCAACTGCCATTTATGCCCTGTATCTGGGGATCAAAATTCAACAGACGAGAACGGCAGAAGGTGAACTCCGCAAAGAGCTAATCAAGGGTAAATACAATATCAAGCACCATCAAATTGGTTCAATCCTGTTAGCCGTTATGGTGATTAGCACCGTTGGCGGAATGGCAGTGACTTACATCAACAACGGTAAGTTATTTTTCGGTCCCCACTTGCTGGTTGGCTTAAGTATGACTGCCCTCATTGCCATGTCGGCGTCCTTTACACCATTCATGCAAAAAGGTCAAATGTGGGCTCGCTATAGCCATATTGCCCTGAATGCGGTGCTTTTAGGACTGTTTGGCTGGCAAGCTGTAACGGGAATGCAGATTGTGCAAAAAATTATCAGCAAAATGTAGTAAGCTGTTCGGCATTTAAACCTTAACGATTTTACTGCGTAATGCTCCCCAGTAAGCTCGCTACCCATTCCAGGACATAATCCTCTCGTGTAGAGACACGCCATGGCGTGTCTCTACTCTCTGCTATGGGCAGTAGTCATTGACTCTTCATCCTTCATCTTCCCCACCTTCCCCACCTTCCCCACCTTCCTCTTGTTCGTCGGGCTGTTTTTTCTCGGAATCACCTCCGAAAATCGATGAAATAGTATTCTGCTGAACTATTTTTCTTTTGCCTGATACAGATTGACTGGGCGCAATATTATTGGCAGATGATTCTGGCTTATTGCCTGAGTCTAGTGTATCTTGAGATTGACTTTTGCTAGGATTTGTGTTGATTGAATCGTCGCTAGATGACGATGAATCCCCAGTCTTGTCCGGTTCATCTAGAGGCATACTAGAAGTAGACTTTTGCTGAAATAGCGGGTTATTGATGGGTTGCGATCGCACGGAACGAGATGAAGACGGCGCTTCCTGAGATGGCTCTTGGCTGAATGCTGTTTCTTGGTCTAAAAATACTGAGGAAACCTTGGGTTGTGGTTGTGAAGGTTTCTCCTCAATTTCTGGTGTTGTCTTATTGTCTGAGTTCGGTATCGAGAAAGCACGACCTATCTGATGTTCCTTGACTGGAATACTCCCTGAGTCAAGAGAATCTGGCTGACTCTGAACAAGGTTTTGAGATTGAGCAAATAAATCTGGAATCTGTGATTGAGTCAACTCCACAGAACTATCATAATTTGGTTCAACAGTTACAGACTGACTATGTTGTCTGGGTGGAAAAAGCCCCTCTTTAGGCTGTTGATTTGGGCGTATTTTCTGCTTTCGTAAAGGTTGGCTTGGTTGGACTTCAGTGGGAAATTCATCATCGGTTTGAGGTACATCAACATCGGCAGATGGTTGGCTATAACTTAACTCTGACAATACTTCCTGATCTTCCCTACTTTTCCTATCTTCTTGAACAGAGACACTCGAATATTTATCAGGTTGCCAAACAATTTTATTCTGAGTCGAGGGAACTTTATCATCCGGCAAAGCCAGAATATGAGCGGTTAATGTAATGCGGCGTTTCAGAGATGCTGAAACCAGAAAAATACTACCGTTAATTAACGTATCTTTTGGCAGAGAATCTATATGGAGGCGAATCTCGTTTTGTCCTGGAGTAAGGTGACGAGGTAAAAATGCCAGTCCAGATATATTAGCTGAAATTGTACAGTTCACTGGCACAATAATTCGCAAGAACAAATCATGTTCTCTTCCATGGGAAAGTTGACCCAGATGCAATGATTCTGGATAGTTCCACTCACCCTCTTCTTCTGGTAATCCCATCACTGAACCTCGTACTTCGACATTATCAAGCTGTAAGCCTTGTCCAGATTTTACGAGAATGGCACACTGGTCTTCTATACAGCTTCCGACTTCTCCAGTGAACTCTATTCTGAGATTACACAAGCTGACTCTATCGGACTCAATAGACACCACGGGTCCGTGATTTGTACAAATGGTTGCCCCTTGTCCATCTAAAATAAGGGGACGATTAATCACAATTGAACCAATATACTCTTGATGGGGGGGCCACAAGGAGAGTTTCCCTTGAGCTAAGAAATTGAGTTGTTCTTGCAGAGTTTCAGGATTCGCCGATTCAGGAGACGGTTCACTAACGTTTAATTTCTCAGCAATTTGTTCATCAACATCATCAAGGGGAGACTCCTCTGGTTTGGGTTGTGGAGATAGTTCTACACCCTTTGGCTGTTCAACAGGCGGCTGAGGCGGTTGACCCAGCCATTGTATAAATTGCTCTATCAGTCTAAACATGAAGTCCTTGGCTTGAGTTACCAATGGCTTGAGGATGGATTATGGTTCTAGTTTAAGTTCAGGGCTTAAGTCAGTGTCATGGGACTTAAGAGAACAAGCTGCTGCTGTTGGAGCGATCGCACTCCATCTAATCCTAATGCTACATCCCTTAAAATCTCTGCCACGGTGCGCTGTTGGCTGCTGTTCTCGTCACACGCCTGTAGGAAAGCAAACTCGGCATCTGATAAATTGATAATCTGATAGTCGTAGTTAAATAGACATTGACTGGGCCACCCTTCCATACAGGGATTACGTTCTGGGATTGCGGCGAATAACTCCTCATCCTGTGACCAATCGACCTGCGGTAGAGGCGGGCGTCCCAGGAAAAACTCGTAATGGGACAGGTCTGGATCTAACAATTCAATTAAACGATACTTTTCGCGATCGCTCAACCCACTCGCCCGTTCCATTAACCCTGGATTTTTCCCCAATAAACGATCCAATTGCCAATATCCGGGATTAGAAAAGCCCATAAACTCTAACCCCGACGCATCAATCAACTCAAATAGAGTGTCAATGGTGTAGTCAATCTCTTGGGGATGCACATACATGTCCGCGAAATTAGCATCCCGTTGGTTTTCCAATGACCAGCGTTCTTTTTCTCGCTTGACAATTCTATTATTTTCTGGTAATGAATCAAACACCTGACGTCCGACTTGCACACCATCTTGGTAATCCCCACGCTGTTCCCCTTGCAGGAGTGCGATCGCCTGTTGCATTAGCCGAACTTCCCAGCGACCTAATTCAGCATAGACAAAAATGTGCATCAAGCCCCCTGGTGCTAACTTGGGAGCTAATGCCTGAATACCCTGAATCGGATCAGGCAAATGATGCAATACGCCCACACAGTTAATTAAATCAAATTCTCCCGCCAATGTTGGGGCATCATAGAGACTCAAGTGATGAAACTCAACCCGATTCGCCCCAGAGCGATGACACCGTTCCTGCGCCACCTGCAAAGCCCCAGCACTCAAATCGATACCCACAACTGAGGCTTGGGGATTGAGATGAACCAAATATTCAGTACCTACCCCTGTACCACAGCCAGCATCCAAAATCCGAATATCCTGCCTTGACGGTTTTTGACCCGTGCAGAAATTATAGGCGGCTAACCAATTCCAGCGCCAGTTATACCCAGGTGGCGGTTCGTCCAACAGGGGTTCTGGGGGAAAGGGGTAAGCGTCATACAACCGGGCTACAGCAATGCTGGTGTTGTCCTTTGTCATTGGTCATTTATTAGTTGTGATAACGGATATGACAGATGGTTGACCGGGGAACAGGGAATATGAGAACCATCAACCCGAACTAATGTAACAAAACTTATGCTTTTTCTCAGCGATCGGGTTCACTCCACTATGATGACTCTGTTATTACACGGTAAAATTTTGGCATGTATTCTATACACTTCTTAATAAAGCCGTTAAGAAGATCAGAAACGTTTTAATCTAGATGCTGACTAGGTTGAGCTAGGTCATTGGTTGATTTAGGGCAAGGTGACAGAGAATATCCCAGCTCATGAGCAATTGGGTCTGGGAAGAATCTTAATGTGCTGAGCCTCATGTAAACGAAAGCGACCTACATAAATCCCCTGGTCAGGCTTAACACAGTCAGTAGCAATTGTCGATGGGAGCGGAAAGAAAATAAATGAGTGTTAAGGCAAGTGGTGGAAGCTCAGTTGCGCGTCCGCAACTTTATCAAACCGTACCGATTAGCAACATTATCCAAGCCGAACAGCAAGATCGGTTCTTGGGCAAAGGAGAGCTGAGTGAGCTGTCCGAATACTTCAAATCCGGTAACAGACGGATAGATATTGCCAGTCTGATTACCCAAAACTCAGACTTGATTGTATCCCGTGCGGCTAACCGGATTTTTGTCGGCGGTTCCCCGATGGCGTATTTAGAGAAGCCACGGGAAGAACCCGCACCAGAAATGGCAATGGCAGCAATGGCAGCCAGTGCGATGGGTACAGGCGATGTCAGACGCACGATGGAATTGGGAACCGCGACTTATGTCGAAAGTGGCGGGGGTTTCTTTGAAGGATTCCGGAACATCTTTAGCGCCTCAAGTGGCGGTCCTGCCCCATCGGGATTTCGACCGATAAACGTCGCCCGTTACGGTCCAAGCAATATGCAGAAATCCCTGCGGGACTTGTCTTGGATGCTGCGCTACCTCACCTACTCAATCGTTGCAGGTGACCCCAACATTATTACCGTCAACGTCCGAGGATTACGGGAAATTATCGAAAATGCCTGCTCTGGAGATGCCACATTGCTGGCACTTCAAGAAATGCGAGCAGCATCTCTGGGATACTTTAAGCGCGATGCGGAAGCGGCTCAACTGGTTGGTCAGTACTTTGAGATTCTGATTAACGAATTCAAAGCCCCGAATCCAGCCGATAAAGTACGGCAGCGTCCTTCGCCAGATCAGCAAGGGTTACAACTGCCCCAAAGCTACTTTAATGCAGCAGAACGGCGTCCGAAGTTCGTGATGAAGACAGGACTATCGGCGTTAGAAAAAAACGAAGTGGTCAAGGCGGCGTATCGGCAAATCTTTGAGCGTGACATTAGCCGCGCCTACAGCCAATCCATCTCGTACCTGGAATCTCAGGTGAAAAACGGTGACCTCTCCATGAAGGAGTTTGTGCGTCGCCTGGGTAAATCACCCCTATACCGCAAGCAATTTTATGAACCCTTTATCAACAGTCGTGCTTTAGAACTGGCATTCCGCCATTTCCTGGGTCGCGGTCCGTCGTCTCGCGAAGAAGTTCAAACCTACTTCTCGATTGTGTCCAATGGCGGTTTAGCGGCGCTGGTGGACGCCTTGGTCGATTCTCAGGAATACTCAGATTACTTTGGCGAAGAAACCGTTCCCTACCTGCGGGGATTGGGACAGGAGGCTCAGGAATGCCGCAACTGGGGAATGCAGCAAGACTTGCTCAAATACAGCGCCCCCTTCCGCAAGGTGCCCCAATTTATCACCACCTTTGCCAAGTATGAGCAGCCGTTACCGGATCAACACCCATACGGTGCAGGTAATGACCCACTAGAGATTCAGTTTGGAGCAATTTTCCCCAAAGAAACTCGCGATCCCAACACCCAACCGGCTGGTTTTGGTAAGGATACTAAGCGCATCCTGATCCATCGCGGACCTGCTACTAATAACCAAAACAGTAATCCTCGGGCAAGGGGTGAGTTTCCAGGTTCTCTGGGGGCTAAAGTCTTCCGCTTAGACCAGATTCCTATCACTAAGGCGGCTAGTGTCACATTTGCCGAAAGCTCGACCCAAAAGGTAATTAGCGCCTGCTATCGCCAAGTCTTTGGGCGGGATGTCTATGATGGTCAACGCCAGAAAGTGGCGGAGATTAAGCTGGAAAATGGCGAGATTACTATCCGGGAGTTTATCCGCATCTTGGCGAAATCGGATGTCTTCCGCAAGATGTACTGGACATCCCTGTACGTGATGAAGGCTGTGGAATATATCCACCGTCGTCTGCTGGGACGCCCCACTTACGGGCGAGTGGAGACGAACAAATACTTTGATATTTGTGCCAAAAAAGGCTTCTACGCCCTGGTTGATATGCTGATTGACAGCAAAGAATACGAGGAAGCCTTTGGGGAAGATACGGTTCCCTACGAGCGCTATCTGACACCTGGGGGTCTACAATTGCGATCGACTCGACCGGGTGCGATTCGTGAGGATGTGGGTACCAAGCCAGAAGTACCGGCAACTCCCACCTATGTGGCGATGGGAGAGGTGACCGAAACGCGGACTGATCCGGATATTCAATTCCGGATTAATCAGGGCGTGAGTACGAAGCGCCAGCAGACTAAGATCTTTAAGCTGACGGATCTCAATGATAAGCCAGGGGTGAAGGTTCTGATTCGTGCCGCGTATCGACAAATCTTTGAGCGCGATGTTGAACCTTATGTGGTCAAAGGTCAGTTTTCTAGCCTGGAAAGCAAGCTGGGGAACGGTGAAATTAACCTCAAGGAGTTTATTGAAGGTTTAGGTTGCTCTGAACTCTACATCAAAGAGTTCTACACGCCCTACCCCAACACCAAGGTAATTGAGTTGGGAACGAAGCATTTCTTGGGTCGGGCACCGGAGAATCAAAAGGAAATCCAAAAGTACAACCAGATTCTGGCGTCCCAGGGTATCCGAGGCTTTATCGGTGTCATGGTTAACAGCATGGAGTATGTTCAAGTCTTTGGTGAAGATACGGTTCCCTATCGTCGCTTCCCCACTTTACCGGCGGCGAACTTCCCCAATACGGAGAAACTCTATAACAAGCTGACCAAGCAGAATAATCAACTGGTTGTTCCTAGCTTTGAGCCAGTCAGTTCGCGAGTGGATGGGGCAAAACTGCCCCTGACGGGTAAAGCGATCGCGGATATGGCGGCGACGGCTAAGCCTGATTTTGTGGAACTCAGTCGTTCTGTACCAAAGGACGATAATCCGTCGGTTCAAGCCGCCATCGGAATTGCCAATCGTAAACCGGCACGGATTTTTCGCCTGAACCCCGGAAATCCGGGCGAAACGGCTCAGGTGATTGAGGCAATTTACGCTCAGGTGATGGATATTTGGACGGGTGAAATTCCCCCATCCTATCGACAGCCTGACTTAGAGCGTCAACTAAGCCAGGGTGACATTTCTGTGCGCGAATTTGTCAAGGGGTTGGCCTGTAGTGAAAGCTATCGTCAGCGCTTCTACTCGCCCTATCCTAGTGCTAAAGTCATCGAGTTGTTGTTCCGTCACCTACTGGGACGGACTCCTGCGACTCAAACGGAGATTCAGGACTACACCAAATTGATGGCTGAGCAAGGACTTAATGCGGCGGTGGTTGCCATGGTTGACAGTTCAGAGTATGCTCGTTTCTTTGGGGAGTATGTAGTTCCCTATCCTCGCGTTCCCTCGTTGCCTGCTGGCAATTACTTAGGGAGCATTAAATCTATCTCTGATTAGGGATTAGGTCAATGTCCTAGACGTGCAATGAGGTGTAGAGACGTAGCATGCTACGTCTCTACACCTCAGGGGTTCCCAACCCCTAAATCTGAGGACAAATGTTACAAAATGTTGCGAACATAGGAAAAATGTGAACAATCTATCGCAGAATATTTGCGGAAGAGAGCTGTATCACTGACCTAATGTATCGCTAGCTACTCTCACCAATCTTGAAACGACTTAATCGATCGATGTCAAGATTGAGCAGAGTCAGCCGTCCGAGCTGGAGATCCTAGCCCATTGGGAAGCGTTTCAGCGTTTCAACAGTTACAATAAGCCAGTTTAAGCACACCTGGTTACATTCTTGGAGGAGGAATCCTGTAAATGAGTATAGTCACGAAGTCAATCGTGAATGCCGATGCCGAGGCTCGTTACCTAAGCCCTGGTGAGTTAGACCGGATCAAGTCGTTTGTTATGTCTGCTGAGCGTCGCCTACGGGTTGCTCAAGCGCTGACAGACTCTCGTGAGCGCATCGTTAAGCAAGCTGGAGACCAGTTATTCCAGAAGCGTCCTGATGTTGTTTCTCCCGGTGGTAATGCCTACGGTGAAGAAATGACAGCAACTTGCTTGCGTGACTTGGACTACTATCTGCGCCTGATCACCTATGGTGTTGTCGCTGGCGATGTTACCCCAATTGAAGAAATTGGCTTAGTCGGCGTGCGCGAAATGTACAAGTCTTTAGGAACTCCCGTTGACGCTGTTGTCGAAGGCGTTCGTGCCATGAAAAGCGCTGCTACCGGTATGATGACTGGGGAAGATGCGGCTGAAGCTGGCTCCTACTTCGACTATGTAATCGGAGCAATGCAGTAGACCCTATCCTACTGGGAAAGACGTAGCATGACGCTTCCACACCGGGAAGGTGCGCGTCTGTCTTAAGGATTTGAGAGACTAGGTGAAATAAGGAAAATAGAATCGATGCAAGACGCAATTACCTCTGTTATCAACTCTTCCGACGTTCAAGGAAAATACCTGGACGCCTCTGCGATGGACAAGCTCAAGGGCTATTTCGCCACGGGTGAATTGCGGGTGCGTGCGGCAACCACAATTAGTGCTAACGCAGCAACTATCGTTAAAGAAGCTGTTGCCAAGTCTTTGCTCTACTCGGATATCACTCGTCCGGGTGGCAATATGTACACCACTCGCCGCTACGCTGCTTGTATCCGGGACTTGGACTACTATCTGCGCTACTCCACCTATGCCATGTTGGCGGGTGATCCCTCCATCCTGGATGAGCGGGTACTGAATGGACTCAAGGAAACCTATAACTCTTTAGGTGTTCCCGTTGGTGCAACTGTACAAGCCATCCAAGCCATGAAAGAAGTTACCGCCAGTCTGGTTGGTGCTGATGCTGGTAAGGAAATGGGTGTTTACTTCGACTACATTTGCTCTGGCTTGAGCTAGGGAATTATTGAACGTTCCGTTGTGAACCTGTAGTCGGTCATTTTTTCAAGGTTTGGGAAGTCAATTGTGAGTGCTAGCTTGTTGAAGGCAAGTCTGACTTTTTGCTTAAGCAGATGAGTTTTGACAATCTGGTATTGACAGTTGAGTCCCAAACCTGATTTAAATTTAAAGTTTTTGAGTTTTAATTAGGAGAACTTCAATCATGCGAATGTTTCAGGTGACCGCTTGTGTCCCTAGCCAAACCCGAACCCGAACCCAACGGGAGTTGCAAAACACCTATTTCACCAAGTTAGTTCCCTACGACAACTGGTTTCGGGAACAACAGCGGATCATGAAAATGGGCGGCAAAATTATCAAGGTAAAGCTAGCCACTGGCAAACCCGGTACGAATACGGGGTTGCTTTAAAAAATAGCTTCTACGGCAAAGGTGGAGGGGTCATGATGACCCCTTTTTGATTGAAGATTGTCGAAGGTATAGCAAAAGGCAGAAGGTTTATTCCTGCTACGTGGTTGTTTCAAGGTATTCTCCTCACAGAAGCTGGGTGTAAGTGTCTGTTTGCGTTACCCTTATTTAGAGTAATCATTGACGATTAGTGACTCTACGCAATCTGATTTCATGGATTCATCCTTCGGCTAAGGACTGGGCAATTGATGCCCGCCTATTGCGCTGGTTAACCTTTCTGTGGCTATTTGTAGGCATAGCGGTGCTGTTCTCCGCATCTTATCCCAGTGCCGATGCTGAGTTTGGGGATGGTTTATACTACTTCAAACGACAGCTCATCTGGATTACCCTAGGCATGATCGCTTTTAATTTTTTTGTGCGATCGCCTTTACGGTATATCCTGAAAATTGCCCATTGGATAATGCTGGTGTTATTGGGGTTGATCCTGATCATCCTGATTCCCGGTGTCGGGACGACAGTTAATGGCGCAACCCGTTGGCTATCCCTGGGTCCTGTTCCCCTACAACCCTCGGAATTAATTAAACCGTTTCTGATCCTCCAGAGTGCTTGCATCTTTGGGCAATGGCAACAGATTTCCCTGCGAGTACGCCTGTTCTGGTTAGGGATGTTTGCCCTGGTGCTGTTGGGAATTTTGCTCCAGCCAAATCTGAGTACAACGGCGCTATGCGGTATGACTTTATGGTTGATAGCACTCGCGGCGGGGTTGCCATTTTCCCACTTAGGAGGTACCGCTTTAGGGGGCGTATTACTAGCAACAATTAGTATCAGCATCAAAGAATATCAGCGGCGTCGGGTGATGTCGTTTCTCAATCCCTGGGCTGATCCGATGAATGACGGCTATCAATTGATTCAAAGTCTGCTGGCGGTGGGATCAGGGGGTACATGGGGTTCAGGGTTTGGTCTATCCCAACAAAAGCTATTTTATTTACCCATTCAATATACCGACTTTATTTTTGCCGTATTCGCGGAAGAATTTGGCTTTGTGGGCACTACATTGTTACTGCTGCTGATCGTGGCTTATGCTACCCTGGCAACAATCGTGGCACTGAAAACCCGTCACCCCATACATCGGTTGGTCGCGATCGGAGCGATGATTTTAATTGTCGGTCAATCGCTGTTGAATATTGGCGTCGCCACAGGTGTTCTCCCCACCACGGGTTTACCCTTCCCATTTTTTAGTTATGGGGGTAGTTCCATGATTGCCAATTTGTGTTCTGCTGGATTGTTGATTCGGGTAGCCCGAGAAAGTAGTGAGGCTCAAGTCGTTTCCTTACAAGCTCGTCGCCAATCACCACCTCAGCGGCGTAGGCGACAAAGAACGCAGTTACAGGATAAGTGATGGTGAAAGCCCCCGTCTTTTAAGCGGGGGATGAAACGAACGAGTCGTGCAGACAGCGGGATAAATCCCGCTTTTTTTGTTAGTATTCATGATACAATCAATAACATCAAAGGAGGTGATTTTATTGTTTGGATGTCAACAAGTATTAATTCATGCAGCCCCAGATAATCAAGCCATACTTGAGTATATTTGTAGTGAATCAAACAAAGTGTTTAACTGTGCTGTATATTATGCTCGCCAAGTATATTTTAAGGCGCATCGATATGTCACCAAAGCGGAGTTGGATGAACAGCTAAAGAGTAATCGACACTTTCAAGCCATGTACTCTCAAGCTGCTCAACAAACTTGCCATAGTGTATTTGAGTCCTTCAAATCTTTTAAGGCACTCAATAAACTGTTTAGGCAAGAAAAGTTAATAGAAAAGCCCAGACCCCCAAAATACCGTAGAGGTGGATTAAACGTTGTCAGCTATCCCAAACAAGCTTTGAGGCTGATAGATGGCAACATCCGAATTCCTTTTGGGAGCCAGGTCAAAGCCTGGTCTGGGATTGACTCTTTCACAATTCTCATGCCGAGTAATTTAGAGTTTAAAAACATCAGAGAACTGCGAATCTTTCCCAGGAATCGTTGCTTCTATGCCGAGTTTGTATACAAGTTGAGTACTGTAGAAACATATCTTAATCCCGATAACGCCTTAGGTATTGACCCAGGTCTTGATAATTGGCTAACTTGTGTTTCTAGTAGAGGAACCAGTTTTATTGTTGATGGGAAACACATCAAGTCCTTAAACCGCTGGTACAACAAAAAAGTTGCCACGATTAAGCAGGGAGAACCAAAAGGGTTTTGGTCTAAAAAATTAGCGCATCTCACGTAACGCCGGAACCGTCAAATGCGTGATGCTGTTAATAAAGCAGCGAGGATAGTAATTAATCACTGTCTGTCCCACAAGATTGGAACTATCGTTTTTGGTTGGAACCAAGGTCAGAAACAATTATCTAATCTTGGCTCCAGAAACAACCAGAAATGGGTACAGATTCCTACGGCTCGACTCAAAGATAGAATTGCCCAATTGTGTGAACAATATGGAATTCGATTCGTAGAAACTGAGGAGAGTTATACCTCCAAAGCCTCGTTTGTCGATGGCGATTATCTTCCTCAATATGGTGAAAGACCCAAGGATTGGAAGCCTTCAGGTAAACGAGTAAAACGCGGTTTATATCGAACTGCTCTCAACTGGTACATCAACGCTGATGCTAACGGTAGTGCCAATATTTTGAGGAAAGTAAGCGGAAGGCTCAGTATCGTTCTGAGCGGACTGTCTAGGGTGTCTTTGACTGCACCCCAAAGAATTTTTCTTTGGTCAGCTAAGAGGAAAAAGTGTAGCGATGTGGTTTCAACCCATCGCGGAACATCCGCTTAGAATTCCCCTTAATTTATAAAGGGGGAGAGTCAAAGAGGATTAGGGATTAGCAGAGGGAGCTGGGGAAGCTGGGGGAGCTGGGGGAGAATAAGTAACATTAAAACTTGCAGCGAACAGTATTGGGGCGGGTTTAGTCACATCTGGGTTAGGCAAGAAACGATAGTCGTGAAAAGAGCCCCTACACAGAACTCACCTTAACTGTTCCAAAACTGGCACAGTCTGATTGGAAGAAGGAGGGGGTAGGGTTTGAGGACTGGTTGCTGGATTTTCTAGGGTTGGTACGGTGACTGATGGTGGAGTATTTTCCTCGGTTGGCTTAGTAAAAATAAACTCCCTCTCGGTTTGTACAGGTGCAGGTTCGGGTGCTGCTGGCGGTAGTGGGTTTGGGGGAGTACTCATTGCTGGTGCAACGGGAGCCGCCGTATCGCTAGTTAGATAGATATGACCTAATTCTCGACCTTGATAGGCACGTCGAGTGAACCGCCAACCGGGATTGAGTTGAATTTTCAGGAAATTGCCATTACTCAAGCCTTGGGTTGTGCCAATTTCCACCTTGGGGGCTTGACGATTCATCCGATTTGTACCAACGAGGACTAACTCGCCATTACGCTCGACAATTCTCAGCAAATAGTCTAATCCTAAATCTTGACCCTCCATGCGAATCGAATAGCCGTTACTATCGGTGCTACGTCCGCAAATGCCTGTAAAGTCAAAATTAAGAAGTAACGGATCAACGATCGCGGGATTACTTCCCACCTCTTGCCAGCACGCGCGTTGGTTTGAGCGCTGCTCGATAATCAGCAATTGATACTGATCATCCCCGAAAGGGGCAGCAACGGCAATAAAATTATCAGAATTTACTTCTTGACTATCAAATGTGCCTGCCTTTAGGGAATTTGAAGATCCGACGGTGAGTAGAAATGCCGTCGTTAGAACTCCAATGTTGAGCCATCGTAAAGGTTTCATAGTTAGCGTAGTAGCCGAAAATTTCTACATTCAAAAATAGACGTAGTGAATCGCTCGAAAGATTCCTAATCTAGGATTTGACATCCTCCCCGGTTTGAACGCACAGGGATTTCTACCGATAGGGGTTTGGGAACCAAACCGATGGCGCTCATACTTCCCCTGCTCCCCCTGCTCCCCCTGCTCTCCAACTTCCCCGCACTAGCTTCTCCTATTATCGGGTGAATTGGAATTCACTGATACAGGGTTGACGGTAAAGGTTAAGACTGTCTCATCGACACCTTTAAGCTTAAGAGAACGATATTTTGCGATCGCATCATCGTCTAACCAATCTGCAACTGACGCCGAAACCAGGATTGAATTCGGTTCAGCGGCTTCTTGTAGTCGTGCGGCGATATTCACCGAAGGACCGATCGCGGTATAGTCTGTTCGTTCATCTCCGCCAAACATGCCCACTACAGCGGTTCCTTGATGAATACCACAGCGGAATCGTACAGGCGGGGGTCCCCCATTGCCCACCAGCCCTCTAGCTTGCCACTGTTGGTTCAGCTGATCCAGCGATCGCAGCATTTGTCGTGCCGCCGCAATTGCCCGTCGGGCTTGTTCGTGAGGACTCAATTCTTCGGGAGCGCCGAAAATTGCTAAGATACCATCCCCCATAAACTTATCCACCGTACCCCCATTATCAAACACTGCACGAGTCATCGCTGCCAGATACTCATTAAGCAACTCCGCAATTCGGCGCGATCGCAAGGTATTCGACAACTCGGTAAAGCCAACAATATCACTAAACAAAGAGGTAACCAAGCGGGGTTCTGGATGTAAATCCAGTACCAATTCCCCCCGTGCTGCTTTTTGTACCATAGCTGGGGGTAAAAAGCGTTTCAGTACCGACTCGGTTAGATATCGATTTAACTCAACCACGCGCTGTTCTTGTTCTTTTAGCGCTAACAAATTCCGGACTTCTGCCAATAATTCCCGGTCATTAAATGGTTTCGATAGATAGGCATCTGCACCCTTTTCCGTTCCCTCAATCCGACTGGCTTCATCTGCTTTTGCCGTTAGCAATATAACTGGTATTCCTTTAAATTCCTGTGAACCCCGAATTGTATGAATCAGATCCAGTCCTGACATCACTGGCATCATCAAATCAGTCACAATAAGTTGAGGATAGCACTTCTGCGTCATCTGCCATCCCTCCTCGCCATTCCGTGCTGTCCACACCTGATAGCCGGATTGCCTTAAGATACTCCCCACATAAGCCCTTAAATCGGAATTATCATCGACCACCAAAATACGCGAGACAGACGTTCTTCCAGGTAAAATAGATTTAATAATAGAAGGGGTTTCTCCAACTTGTTCCGCTTCCGGTTCCCCTTGCTCCTGTTGTTCCCCCAATGGTTCCATTTCCAAGTCCGCCAGTTCCACAGAGGCGCGGCTTGACTGGATTTCAGTGGCAACATTCACAATTTGGTCTAAGGGGAGGTGAGCCTTTCCTTGTTGCATAAGAATGGTAAATGTTGTGCCTTTTCCCTGTTCTGAGGAAACCTCAATTTGTCCCCCATGGAGTTCTACCAATTCTTTCACCAAAGCTAATCCTAAACCGCTACCTTCATAACTGCGGTTTACTGATCCTTCTGCTTGTCGGAACCGTTCAAATAAAAAAGGAAGTTGTTCTTTACTAATACCAATACCCGTGTCGGAAATTTTCAGACAAACTTTATTTTCCGTCGATTTTACGGTGATGGTAATGCTTCCCCCAGCATTAGTAAACTTCATCGCATTTGACAGAAGATTATACAATACTTTGTCAAACTTTTCTACATCTAAATAAATCTCAGGACAATGGATGAGCTGGGTCAAGAGATTGATATTTTTTTTCTCGCAGTAAGGTCTAAAGGTTTCAACAATTTGATTAATAAATTCAATTAAATTACAGGGACGGAAGCTGGGTTGCATCCGTCCAGCATCTAATCGCTGTAAATCCAATAGCTGATTGACTAATCGCAACAGGCGGCGCGAATTCCGCAGAGCGATCGCACTTTGTTCATAAGGTAATCCCTGATGTTGGTTAATTGCCGATTCCAGTGGTCCAATCATCAGGGTCAGGGGTGTGCGGAATTCGTGGGAAACATTTTGGAAAAATTCCGTTTTCTGGCGGTCTAATTCCATTAACCGCTCCGCTTGCTGTCGAGTTTTTTGATAAAGTCGCGATTGCTGAACCGCAATTGCGGCTTGGGATGCCACAGCTTGGGCAAGTTCAATTTCGGATGGTAACCAGTGGCGTGGGGTATCCGTTTGCCGCAGGCTAATACTACCAATAATTTTGCCATCAACTAATAAAGGCACCACCAACAGGGCACGGGCATTTTGGCGCAGGGGCAGGTCAGATCCACTCATTGGGGAATTGGCTGCCAAATCATTGAGAACCACTGGGGCTTGAGTATCAAGAAGCTGCCGCAATACTGGATTGCCGACAATAGGAACGGCTGACGAGGGCAGTTGAGTTGAGGGGGCAAAAGAATGAGCTAGAGGGACTTGATTATTGTCTGGGGATTGATATTGATGATTAACCGACGTTCCCACCACTTTTGTAGATTTCCCATCATACAAGCCCACACACTGTACAAACTCATCATCTTCACTCCACAGGGAAAGAACACAACCATCAACTTTGAGAGCAACGCCTAATTGTTGAGTAATCGCGGTGAAAATTTCTTGGGGGTCAAGGGTCGAACGGATAGCGCTGGTAATTGTATTGATTAAGGTTTGCTGGGTAGCTAATGCATGTAGCTGTTCATAAGCCCGCGCCTGGGAAATCGCCATGGCGGCTTGGTCAGCCACCATCACAACGAGCTGAATTTCGTCATCTTGCCAGCTATAAGGTTCTACACATTGGTGTAAAGCCATGACCGCCACTAATTCCTGTTGACTGATCAAGGGAACGACTAAGCTAGAGCGAATATTAGCGTGTTTATAAGCCTGTATCCGTGCTTTGCTCTCAGGGCTATCCTGATTAAATCGTTCATCAGTCAATACATCTTGAATAACGGTGACTTCATTGGTTTGCCAAACCGTCTGAGTTAAAAGTGGGGGTAGCGACGCCGTACCATCTGCATTTTCACCTGTGGTTTGTATGGTACAGGAGTTGGGTTGCACTTGTGCTAGGTTTAATGGCGGATGGCTCGGTGATAGGGGTTGCCTGCCATTGTCTCTAAACCGTGAAGTTTCCCCACCTGAGTCGCTCAGTTGCCGTTGATACACGAACCATTCATCGACCAACTGCTCTTGCTGAAAGGGACGGAGGATGCATACATCAACCTCTAGCAAGTGACCTACAGTTTCGACAATCCGTTGCAGAACGTCCTTAAGCGGGGAACTACCACTTTTGTCATACTGGGCATTGCGAATGGTATTGGTCACCGTATTCAGGAGGGTTTCCCGACGCAACGCCCGACAGAGTTCGCTGGTGCGGGACTTGAGGACGTTATGAGTATCCATGGCTTGCCGCACCACTGACTTGAGTTCCTCGGCATTCCAGGGCTTGGTTACGTATTTAAAGACTTTACCCGCATTGATGGCTTCAACAAGGTCTTCAACATCGGTGTACCCTGTTAAGATAATCCGGATAATGTCTGGGTATTGAGCAGCGGTGATGCTGAGAAACTCAGTACCGCTCATTAATGGCATGCGCTGGTCGGAGATAATGACAGCGACGTCTCCTTCGGCTTCCAAGACTTCTAGTGCTCTCGGACCATTTTCTGCCCGCAAGACTTTATACTCGCGATGGAATGTTCGATACAGCAAGTCCAGGTTGTCGGGTTCGTCATCGACAACCAGAAGTTTAGGCTTACTTGTGGATTGAGATCTCATGCACCGCTCTCCTGCTGCCAGAGCTTTTGCGAATAAAAACAGTTTGCACGCACGTTATAAGTTTTTACGGCTGGCAATGACTGGCTCGGTGAGAAATCTCTGACTCCGGGGAAGTGTGGTTCGATTATCACGACTGGCTAAAGGAAGCATGTTACTTGTCCTGCGGCAATTTGGCTGTTGTGACGGTAGTTAGTGGTACACCCCAATTGATTTTAATTTTTGTTTTCCCGTATGGTTGTATTCTGCCTCAAGATGCCTACTTGTCATGTTTTTTGTGACGTCTTGGTCTTGGGTTGAGCCTGAGAGTCGTGCGATCGCGCCTCACTTCTCCCATTATTTTTGGCGAATCATGAAATTTAGGAGATCGAGCCTACCTTGAGGAGGCAAAGCGCTGCGCCTTGATCGGCTTATGATGGTGTCATGCCCCTGGGAAAGCGCTGAATAAAGCGAAGTGATTCGTCAATGCTCTACTTGTACAATACTATCGTTCTAGAAACGAAAGACGATGATTTGAGCTTAAGTGTTTATCCCACTGGAGTAGTGATGGCACTGTTTAGGTTTGTGTGATGGTGAACCCCTGCTTTTCTTTCGTGACGCCCCACGAAGTTGCCTCTGAAGCTCAACAGACGCTGAGTGTTGATGCTTCCCGCTTGACAATTCGGAGGGCAAAAGACCAAGATCTGATTCCGCTCTCGGACATTCTCGCGGATAGCTTTCACTCTCAAAAGGGACTCTGGCGTTTGGTTTATCCAATTTGGCGATTAGGAATTTATGAAGATTTGCGGAATCGGCTGCGTACCAATTCTCCCCATTATGCTTGTTTTGTTGCCCTCAACTCTGATACTTCTGTCGATGGTGCTGACGGGCTACTCGTCGGCACTGTCGAAATTGCCCTCCGTTCCCCCCCATCCTGGCAACTTCAAGGTCACCACTATCCTTACATTTCTAATTTAGCGGTCAGAAAGTCCTGTCGGCGACAGGGTGTGGCTTTTCAATTACTGCTAGCCTGTGAGCGTCAGTCCTTAGCATGGGGTTTTCCCCATCTCTACCTTCATGTCCTAGATAGTAACGATCAAGCTCGGCAACTTTACCTAAAAATGGGCTATCAGCTACATCATATGGAGCCGAGTTACAGTCTCTGGCGACGCTGTCCTCAACGTTTGTTATTACACAAGCGTTTAACCTAACTTGCCCTCCGTTCCCCACCCGTCTGGGTGGCGAAATTTCTCCTCCCTGGGGCAAGTTGCTTTCGTTGGGGAAACAATCCAATTATGCCGCCTTTGGGAATCAAGGGTCCTGAGCGGGCTTCATCATTTCTTTAAAAAACATTCCCGCTTCTTCACAGAATCTTCATAAAATTTCTTGATAAATAGGCGTATTGTGTCTCAATTCAGGCATCTGTAGGGACTTGACCTGACCTATACCTGTAACCGTATGCCATAAAATAGAGTTATAAATTTGTCGAGAAGCAACAAATGACACCGATCTGAGTTGGTTTGAGAGGGGAATTAAACATAGATGGTCAACAAAACTGCTCTTGTTGGTTATTATCAAAGACTGATAACCTATTGAGTTGCCTAGTTGTGGGTTCAACCTGGGTGCATCCCTGCTCCCTTGAAATTAAGCAATACGAGTTGAAATGGAGAGCGAAAATAACCAGCGTTGCCAAACAGCTCTTTACGAACAAGAGAAGGTGCTTACTCGCCCCAATAGTTTCGCCAACGCTCAAGGCTCTAGTGGCATGAATAAAGAAAGCCCAAACTCCCAAGACTCACCTGAAGGGAGAATTCTTCAGCAGCTTCACGATCAACAGTTGCTGATCGTTAATCCTCGGCGTCGGAATGGCTTAATTCTCTTCAAGCGCTATCATGCTGAATTTGCAGGTCCCGGTTCAGGAGTGGGAGGCTTGTTCGATCTCGATTGTCAACAGGTGCTACCTGTAGGAAATATTTCTTTACTCTCTCCCGAATCATCAGAAGAGCGAAAGCGGGCGTATCTGATTCGACGACAGTGGGTTAGATTAACGATGCAAATTACTGATAACCCACTTCCCCTGCAACGTGCCCAAAAGATGCTAGAGCAGTTTGAGGGCTTCTTTGATGCAGAAACAATTGCTAAATTACCCAATGAGGCTTTTGCTCTGTTGGTGGGAGTCTTGCCTCAGACAGTCATCAAAGTGCGTCACCCAGCCTAGTACAAAAAAATGTCAGAACCTTTGATTTGTGTCACCATCAAACTGTTCGCCGCGTATCAAGACGCCTACGGTGTCCCTGAACTTCAACGGGAATTCCCCGCCCAAACTCCTGTATCAGCCCTTCTGGATTGCCTGCTCACCGAACATCCTGAACTGAAACCCTGGCGGGATCTGACTCGTTTTGGCATCAATCTCCAATTTGTTGAACCGGATACGATTTTGCAACAGGGAGATGAGATTGTATTGATTCCCCCTGTCAGTGGGGGTTAATCCCAGGAATGCAAGCAAAGGGATGGGCAACAGGTTAATTAATGGACGTTTTCTGTAAAGATATAAAGAGCAATAACTGATATCAATGTCGTTATGCCAGAATCAAACAAATCTAACCCAGACGCTCAAGACGCTAAGTCTAAACCCCCTAAAGCGAAAAAAGAGAAACCGCCATCACCTGAAGACAAACCCTTCTCGGAATTTATCGAACAAGAATACCTGCCCGCGTTAAAGACTGCCTTTGGCGAACAAGGTGTCGATGATGTAGAGGTAAATTTTGTCAAGGAAAAAATTCCGATTCCCGGTTTAAGTAGCCAGCCAGACTGCTGGCAAGTCATTGGTCGCTTCGCCAACGGTCAGCGTCAATTTAACGTTTATTTCCCCGATGAGGATATAAAAAAGCAGAAAGCCTTCTCCTATGCGACCAAGGGAGCCAAACCCAGTACCCTTGAGTCATTTATGATTGACGAACGTAAGGTGTCTCTGGATCTGCTGGTGTTTTATACCATACAGCGATTGAATGCTCAGAAATGGTTGGCAAGAAATTAGCCACACTGATGGAGGGGTAAGAACTCGAAAGAGACTGGGTGTAGGGTGGGGGTGTAGGATGGGGGAAAAAAGTTAATTTATCCTCCTCTTCTCCCCTGCTCCCCCGCTCCTGTTGAGCTATCAGGATTGTGGGTTATACTTAACTGAATGGGGTATGCTTGATAGTAAACTGTTGTAAAAACTCTAGACTTCAGGTGAAAATCTTTTAAAAAAAGGAGTTCTGCCTGATAGTGCGAGGAATATTAGGGTGTACTGACTGCCATCTTGGAGATTAGCCAAAACGTTGTTCATTTGGGTTTCCCCTTCCCCGGCTTTCCAGCGTCGTGGTAGCCGTAGTGAAAAACGGCTGTAACTGGCTAATCTAAGGATGCTCCTGACCTATAGTAGTGATCCGAACCTCTAGATTCCAGCAGCAACTTTTCCTATAAACCGCTGGCTTGAGTTAAGGGTTCTCACTAAAAGCACGCTTCTACCCCCTTTACTTTTGCTATGCTGACCCCGATTACCCACGAACAAGAACTAAAACACCAAAGCCTGCGATTGCTGCGAGAGTATCAGCAATCCAAATCGGCAGAGACTCGAAATCAGTTAGTGTCTCTCAATATTGGACTAGTTAGACGAGAAGCTCATTATTGGGTGAATCAATGCACCGAAAGCTACGAAGACTTACTACAGATCGGCTGTATTGGACTGATTCGAGCTATTGAGCGATTTTCTCCAACTAAGGGTAATGCCTTTAGCTCCTTTGCTATTCCCTACATTCGCGGTGAAATTCAGCACTATTTGCGCGATCGCGGCTGTTGTGTTCGTATCCCCCGACGCTGGCTGGCTCTACAACAGCAGTCTATCGCGATTATTCGCCAGTTACGAGAGAAATTAAATCGTCAACCGACTGATGCTGAAGTAGCCGCGGCTCTTGACATTCCCCTAGTTGAATGGCAGGAAATTAAGCTGGCGCATCAGAATCGAGAACCCTTGAGCCTAGATACACCTGTTGGTGATGAAGAAGACGGCACAACGAGTTTGGGTGATATAGTCCCCGATCCACGATATCGCAGTTTTCAATTGGCACAAGAAGACCAAATTCGCCTGCAACAAGCCCTGGTTCACCTGGAAAAACGGACTCGTGAGGTTTTAGAATTTGTCTTTTTACATGACTTGACTCAGAAAGAGGTGGCAGATCTGTTGGATATTAGCGTGGTAACAGTGTCTCGCCGCATGAAAAAAGGACTCGACACCATGAAAAATCTCATGAACGGTGGGGAACGGTAACGGTCAAGGATAATGATGCGATCGCGAGTAGCTGTGGCGGCACAAACCCCCCAAAGCTTTCACTATAATAGTTAAGTAGAGAGAATAATTGAAATTTATTTCCAATTGGGGTGTTCTGTGTGGTGTCTTCTGGAAAAATATAGGGGGACTATATCATCATGGATAAAAAATTATTAGTTGGGTTGATCACAGTACTAGCCCTATCTATGGGAGGTTGTCAAGGTGAAGATAGTGTAGAAGTGGGCGACGTTCCCGCCGATCCAACGTCTGGGGCATCGCCAAGCCCCTCACCAAGTCCACCAGAGGCAGTTCCCTTTACAAATCCTAATGTAGACGCGCAGCAGATACCTCCTGCCGCATCAGAGTTGATCACGTCTGTGCCACCCCAAGAGCAAGTGAGAAAAGTAGAAAAAGGACGCAACGATCCATTTGCTACTATTATCCCATCAGTAGAAGTAACTGTATCACCTAACCCACAGGCAGAAGTGCGCTCTAGACCTGTACCTGTCGTTCCTCAAGTCCCCTCGCCTCCTCAAGTCAGGAGGGGGACAAATGGTGATGCTCGCCCAGGGGGTGGCAATCAAAGCAGAGGAACGGGAACAAGTCCAAATAGACCCAATGTCATACCCAAACCCCCCACGCCACCCGGGAGAGCGAGTGCCAATGGGGATGGGGGAGCAAGTGCCAATGGGGATAATGGGAGGAAACCCGGTAGCCAAACAGCAAGTGGCTCTCCGATTCCTGAGCCACCTCCCTTTATTCCTGAACTACCCAAATTACCAGACCCTATACTGGCTAGGCAAGTGGAAGTTAAGGGCGTAGTCCAAGTAGGCAATGTGCCTCAAGCTATTGTTCAGGTTCCCAATGAACCGAGTCGTTACGTCAAAGAAGGACAAAGGATTTCCAACGGACAAGTCCTGGTTAAGCGGATTGAGGTGAATCGGGGTCCGACGCCAGTGGTTGTGCTAGAGCAATATGGTCAAGAGGTGGCTAGGCAAGTTGGCGAACAACCTGCGGGAACTCCAGCACAAGCGGAATCCTCTACAGGTTCTTTGCCACCGCCACCTGCGTGATCTTTGGTATACCTGCGACAGAACAGACGCGCTATGGCGCGTCTGTTTGTGATCTGTCTGGGAATAGTATGGAGTTTGCCGCTGTCATGGGTACAAATCCACCACTATACACGATAAGGTTAATAGGGGAGAATGTCAACGATTGATTGAAACGTACAACCTGTGGCAAACGAATCACTACGATACTATGTATCTTGTTCGAGATTACCTTTAGCCGTTTATCGAGAGGTGGCTGCTCATTTACGACAAGTGGAAGGAGTAGACGTTGAGCTAATATGCCAAAAGTCCCAGAGGTTTGATTACAATCAAAGTCAAGTAGAGGGGTTGTGGATTCACCATGCTGATGATTCTGATGCGGTGAGTCGAGAACGAGTTAACCAAATTTTGACCCACTATAACCTACTCATAACTTAATTAAGAATCGTTAACCATTATGGACTATTGGGAATTTCTACTCCAAAAAGAGGGCGATCGCACTTGGCTACCCATTAAATCCCCCAAGCTAGACTTGGAGGTGGGTCGATACCGGGTGGTGGCTCATTCAAGTTGCGCCAATACAGACGTAGAAATTTGCGTGACTCATACCGATACCAATGAAACACCACCCAAGCGACGGTATCAAAAGCGATCGCGCCGTACCAACCCTGATGGGTTAATGGTGATTATTCCCTTTACCTATCTTAAGCCCGGTCTGTGGGAACTACGCTGCTGTGGTGATATTATGTCCGATTTTCTGGGCAATTCTTGGCAGGAAATGGTACAGTTATCAGTTGCACCCAAAGCGCGTGAGGTTTTAAACCGGGCAGAAGGCAGAGACTTCAAAGAAGGATGCAAGGAACAAGAAAATAATATCACTCGTGAAACGGTCAATAGTGAGTCCACGCATCCGGAGGAACTTCACCCACCATTGATGGCTTCCCTCCATAGCCAACAGACACAAGAGGTTCACCCCACACAACAAGAATCCCCGATCGCAGATAATAGTTCATCAGACTCATCTCACCCTATCGCCCAACCCGCCCCATCCCCCTCGCCAACTGAGCTGCCTACCCTAGCTCAGATAGTAGCATTACCACAAACCTCTAACCCTTTCCCATTTCCTCTCTCCAATCCCATCTTGGATCAATCCCTGCAAGTGCTAGAGCAAGTGTTGCAACAGGTACTTGATCCTGTGATTAAAGAGTTTGAAGAATCTGAGTCTTCAGAATTACCCATTCCCATCACCACAGAATCTGAGTTTCCCTCAGAGGAGGATACCCAGGATACCCCCTGGCAAGGATTAATTTTAACCTTAGAGGAGGAAGCCTTAGTCGCACAACGGGGAGAATCCCTCACTGTCGCGGGACAGGTGGATCGGTTAAATATTCATCAGTTACACCAAAGGTCAACCGTCCAGAGTGAGACTCATCAGTTTCAGGGCATCCTACACTATGAATTACGTCATCCGCAAACCGGACAGGTTGTCGTAGATGTGCAAACACCCATCACCACACCAACCTTTCCTGTAGCATTTAGCCAGAGTTTAGACATTCCCTCAGACAGCAAAACCTGTTTATTACTAGGAAAAGTTAACCTGTACAGATCAACGGGGACAGCATTAGCCAGTCAACCGTTTACCGTGACAGTGGATTTAGATGAATTGTTAGTTGCTGTTCAATCGGGAAGTTGGATGAAATCTGAAGACACGACTCCTGTGGTTTCTATCCTAAACCCCAAGTCACAGTCAACTCCCCTGAATCAGACATTTCTTGAGCTAATCAATAATCCGCCAAGCCGTCAGCCTTTCATCTACAAACCCTCAGCCAATCAACCTTTACCCCCACAGCTTTACCAACCCCAATCCCAGCCAGGGTTAACAAAATCCCTGGAGCTGCCTACGTTTTCTCAGCCCAAACTAACAACAGCAAGAGCATCTGAATCCCTTGAGAAAATAGAACCAGAAACCGAGGCGCGATCGCCATCAGTTGAACCCGCCGAGAAACAGACAACCGAAACCACGCCTTCAGCACCTGACGATACGACAGAAGACTTCGTTATAGACTCATCCGTCACTGAGTCTCCGGTGCAGGAAACAACCGACGGGGAAACCAACAAGGATATTCCTATTCCTAGCAAGGCTTTCTCTGAAGCATCAGTGCAGACGGAAACTGTGACGGACGCCTCTGAACCCTCAAAACCCGAAACACAGCCCTTAGAGGACAATCCCGCCGCGTTAGCCGAAACATCTGAGGAGGCGGCAATAGAGTCAACCGAGATATCCGATGTTTGGACATCAACACCCGATCCTGAACCCTCATCTTTCCAGAAAGAGGAGATATCGAATCCAGAGCTATCCGAGTGGAAAACAGCCGCCATGTCAAGTGCTGCAGCCATCAATCAAGATCCTCTCGCCGTCGATCATGCTTTTACCCAGCTCAATCTGGATGACCGATTCTGGGGGCGTTTGAATGCTTTAATGACAGATACAGATTTGGCAGAATGGCTGAAAATCGAGTTACCTTCTAGGGAGAACCTCGTTGAGTTGGAAGGGGGACTCTCAGAGCCAGAAGTTGATCCATTATTTGCTCAACCCGAAGAAATCCCCCCATCCTCAGAGGAAGACACCCCTTTAAATGACTTTGATGAATCGATGTGGGATGAAGACACCGAGGAGGTAGGGAGTCTAAGTCATGAGAATATCCCAAAACTCGAACCCCCTGTCCAACCAGATCCTCCTCCCTTGAATCGTGAGGAATTGCTGGAGCGAGAAATTGTGGTTGATGAGGATGAACCCCAGGCGAGTGAACCATCAGAGTCTCAACCAATTGGTTCGAGAACCATTGAGACACAACGATCGCACCTGAGAACCGCTGACATGGCTCAACTTGACTTAGAAACACCATTATTACCCACCCCAGAACTGTTTATCCCGACTCAGGAACTAGCGGCTGGGGAACCTGTACTGGTACGAGTTAAAGTGACCCCTGATTCGGCTCGCTTGGGTGTTAAATTATGGGTTCAAGATCGCCAAAGTCGCTCCCTGTTAGATGGACCTCGTTGGTTAATGGATTTAAGTCCAAATAAAGCGGGAGAATTAGAAGCATTAACCCAGTTAGTTGTACCCTTTGGTACAGTAGAAATCCGGTTTGAAGCGATTACTGTAGATTTAGACAGTGAACGGGAAAGCCATAAAGTTACTGTTGATCGGGTTGTGGTTCCGCCGAACTTGTCAGATTTTTCAGACGATGAGTTATGAATTCAAAGGGAACGGGGAACAGTTTGACTAATGAGAATAATGCGACAAGACGTGATATAGCAGTAGACACATCGATTAGGACTTTCGTCACCATTGTAGAGACGCTTCAAAAGCGCGTCTCTACGTGGCAAACGCTTAGTGTTAGGAAATTGATACCGTGAGAGGGGAGCCGGGGAAGCCGGGGGTGTAGGGGCGGGTTTGACGGATAACTTATGGCGTCAAACCGATAACTTAACTCGCGCCCGCCCTTCTGGGGGGAGCTGTTAGTTGTTCAGTGGTTTCTGCTTTCTTTCACTAAGGAAGTAAACAAATGACGTAGCTTGCTTCTTTTCGGAAAGCGAGTATGACAAATGACAAATCCGGATGAGGCTATAGCACCTGCGAAACAAGAAAAGGAGAAACTGTTCGGTTGACGGACATGAGTAGCGACAAGCATCAGCAGGACGAGACTATGATATCAGGGAATTCTCAAGTATCCAGGAAACCCTCTACTGGGATAGAGACTGTGCAAGCTGAAGCCGACAACTTTTTTAACCAAGGATTGGCGTGGTTTCAGCAAAAGGACTATCGGCGTGCGATCGCGGCGTTTAACCAAGCCTTACGGATTAATCCTGATTTGGCGGAGGCTTATCGTTATCGCGCGATGAGTCATTATTGTCAGGGAGATGCTTTGGGGGCGATTGGAGACTTCGATGAGGTGCTACGGATTAATCCTTATTATGCTGAAGTCTACAGCGATCGCGGTTTGATTCTGGCTCAGCTTAATGATCGCTGGGGCGCGATGCAGGATTATAATCAAGCCTTGCAAATTGACGTAAATTATGCTAAGGGTTATCTAAATCGCAGTATGCTGCGGTTGACACTAGAAGACTATACTGGCGCGATCGCAGATTGTGATCAAGTGATTCGGATTAATCCCAATCTCGCTGAAGGGTATCTGAATCGAGGAATTGCCCGGTTTGAACTAGAAGAGTATCAAGACGCCATAGCCGATTGCGATCGCGCTTTAGGGATTAATCCGAATCTAGCGGCGGCTTATTTTAACCGGGGGATGAATCAAATCGCTTTGGGGGCGTATCAGGAGGCGATCGCGGATTTTAACCACGTCTTGGAATTGAATCCCAATGATGCTCAAGCTTATCTAAATCGCGGTTATGTGCGGTTGCAGTTAGGGGAAAATTGGTCAAGTATTGAGGATTTTGACCAAGCGATGCGCCTAGAACCCGTGGCGGCGAAGGCATTTTTTCAACAGATTGCTAATACGTTGAACGAAGAACCAGACGCCGTTGAGGATAATGAATCAAAACTGATTCAAGGGTTGATGGTTCAAGGGAATTTACGCTATCAACTAGGCGATTATCAAGGGGCGCTGAATGCGTATAATCAGGTTTTAACTATCGATTCTAATCATACAGAAGCGTATAACCAACGCAGTACCGTGCGTTCGGCGATGGGGGATTACCAAGGTGCGATCGCGGATTTAGACATGGTGAAAACGCTCTCCCTGGCGACTCCCTTATCCCCAGAACCTGTATCCGTGGCGAGGGATAAACTAACTCCTCAAGAGTACCATAATATCGGCGTAGAAAAGTTGAATCAGGGAGACTTCCACGGCGCTATTGAAGCGTTTAATTATGTCTTACAGGATAATCCAAATAATGCCACGGCGTTAACCTGTCGCGGATTTGCTTATCGTCGTCTGGGAGATAAACCACGAGCAATTGCCGATTTTCAGAAAGCAGCGAAGGTGTTTTATGAGCAAGGGGATATGAAGTCATCTCAGGAAGTGATCAAGACACTGAAAAAACTACGGCAATAATGATTAAACCCGCCCCTACACAATGATGGGTGAGACACCAATGATGAAGGGCGGGTTTTGCACAAAAGTTAGCGGTGTTGATTCAACGTTAATCCCTAAACACGACCCTACATTATTACACCTTTGGATTTAAACGCTGGACAAATACCTTATGTTCGGCTGTCTGTATTCCCTGCTGCAACACTGCCAAAACTTCAGCTAAGTTTCCCTCGCGCAATGCATTCACTGCTAACCATAATCCCGGAAAAACACCAGAGCGAATAATTCCTGCTTCATCGGGTTCTAAGGAAACATATCTCCCCGCTTCTAAGCGAAACCAATCGATGCGATTTTCATAACTTTGCCACACAATATATTCTTGTACGCCATTGCGACGATAGGCATTCAGTTTATCGTTTAAATCATAAGAGGCACTCGAAGCCGCTACTTCTACAATTAACTCCGGTGCGCCTTCAATATAATCATCCTCAGTAATCCGAGAATTCCCTCCTACCTCCGGTTCAATTCGCAGTAAAGCATCGGGTTGAGGTTCGTTATCTGCATCCAGACGTACTGTGGTATTATCTGCCAGATATGCACCCGGAGTTTCTGCCTCGTAAGCTAACAAGCAACCGACGATTTGAGCATGGGGTTTACCGTGACGGTTAGCGCGAACGGGTGAAGCCACGTAAACCACTCCTTCAATTAACTCGGCTTTTTTATTGTCTGGCATTTGCTGATAGCGACGCTCAAACTCTATTCGGGTGAGGCGATCGCCACTTTCTAAGGGAGGAATAGAAACGGTGGGACTGATTGACATCTGGCACTCTCTAAATGTAATCGCTAACGGTTACATTCATTTTAGCGTTGAGGGATGACGGTTATAAATAATGTTTGGCATAAGGGTGAGGGGTGAGATGCCAAGGATTAAGGGCGGGTTTTGAACATAGGTTAGCAATTTTAGGTAGGGGTAGGGCTGGTTTTGAACATAGGTTAGCGGTGTTGCATCCAACGTTTATCCCTAAACCCGCCCCTAAATTATGCCTACATGTCGTTTCAGGAGGGTTGGCATTGCCATGCCGTAGTATATTGATGAGTTAAGGAGTATGTTTAATGACAGATAAGCCCACATCTTACAATAAGGTCAGTTAAACAAATTCTCTATGTTAACGACTGACTATGCAACCCAATAATCCCAATCTATTTACCGAAAAAGCCTGGGAAGCCCTCGCCCATACCCCAGATGTAGTTAAAGCCGCCCAGCAACAACAAATTGAAAGTGAACATTTGATGAAAGCGCTGCTGGATCAAGAAGGGCTGGCGATTAGCATTCTCAATAAAGCCCAAATCCCGGTGCAGCGAATCCGGGAAGCCACCGACGCCTTTATCCAGCGTCAACCTAAGGTTTCTGGGAGTAGTTCCTCTATTTATATGGGGCGTAGCCTGGATACCTTGTTAGATCGGGCTGATGGCTACCGCAAAGAATTTAACGATGACTACATCTCCGTCGAGCATCTGATGTTAGCTTATGTTAAAGACGATCGCTTTGGCAAAAGCCTATTTCAGGAATTTAAACTAGACGAACAAACGCTGAGAACGACGATTACCCAAATTCGGGGGAACCAAACTGTGACTGATCAAAACCCAGAAGGCAAATACGAAGCCCTAGAGAAATATGGACGGGATTTAACCGAAGCCGCTAGAGAAGGCAAACTTGACCCCGTGATTGGGCGAGATGATGAGATTCGCCGCACGGTACAAATTCTCTCCCGTCGCACCAAAAACAACCCAGTTTTGATTGGGGAACCAGGAGTGGGTAAAACTGCCATTGCAGAGGGATTAGCACAGCGGATTGTCGCTGGCGATGTTCCCCAATCCCTCAAGGATCGCAAATTAATCGCCCTGGATATGGGGGCGTTAATCGCCGGGGCGAAGTTCCGAGGGGAATTTGAAGAACGCCTGAAAGCGGTTCTCAAAGAAGTTACCGACTCCAAGGGACAAATCATCATGTTTATTGATGAAATCCATACCGTTGTCGGCGCAGGGGCGACACAAGGATCGATGGATGCGGGGAACTTACTCAAACCCATGCTGGCTAGAGGGGAGTTGCGCTGTATTGGGGCGACAACCTTAGATGAGTATCGCAAATATTTAGAAAAAGATGCGGCATTAGAACGGCGTTTCCAACAAGTCTTCGTGGATCAACCCAGTGTCGTGGATACGATCTCCATCCTCAGAGGGTTAAAAGAACGCTACGAAGTCCACCACGGCGTTAAAATCTCCGATAGTGCTTTAGTTGCAGCCGCCACACTATCCACCCGTTATATTAGCGATCGCTTCCTTCCGGATAAAGCCATTGATTTAGTCGATGAATCCGCCGCCCGACTGAAAATGGAGATTACCTCCAAACCAGAAGAACTTGACGAAATCGATCGCAAAATCCTACAACTGGAAATGGAGAAACTGTCTCTGCAAAAAGACAGTGATCCAGCCTCCATGGAACGCTTAGATCGCCTGGAACAAGAACTGGCTAATCTAAAAGAAGCACAACGCACCTTAAACGCCCAATGGCAATCCGAAAAAGACGTTCTGGATCGGATTCAAGGGATTAAAGAAGAAATTGATCGCGTCAATATAGAAATCTCTCAAGCCGAACGGGAATACAATCTGAATCGGGCGGCTGAACTTAAATACGGGAAACTCGCCGAGTTACAGCGATCGCTGCAAGCTTCTGAACAACAGTTAAACGAAACCCAAACCAGTGGTAAGTCCCTGTTACGGGAAGAAGTCACCGAGTCTGATATTGCTGAAATTATCTCCAAGTGGACAGGAATTCCCATCAGCAAGCTAGTCGAATCCGAGAAAGAGAAACTCCTGCTACTCGAAGAGGAACTCCATCAACGAGTCGTCGGACAAGAAGAAGCCGTTACCGCTGTAGCCGATGCAATTCAGCGATCGCGTGCAGGATTAGCTGACCCCAATCGTCCCACCGCTAGCTTCATTTTCCTAGGTCCGACGGGTGTGGGTAAAACCGAATTGGCAAAAGCCCTCGCCGCCTATCTATTCGACACCGAAGACGCCTTGGTGCGGATTGATATGTCCGAATACATGGAAAAACACGCCGTCTCTCGCCTGATTGGTGCGCCTCCAGGATATATTGGCTATGAAGAAGGGGGTCAGTTAACTGAATCAATTCGACGACGCCCTTATGCGGTCATTCTCTTCGACGAAATCGAGAAGGCGCATAATGATGTATTTAACATCATGCTGCAAATCCTTGATGATGGTCGGGTTACTGATGCTCAAGGGCATACGGTAGACTTCAAGAATACCGTAATTATCATGACCAGCAATATTGGATCGCAGTACATTCTCGACTTAGCGGGCGATGATACCCACTATGACGAAATGCGGGGACGGGTAATGGATGCGATGCGGACTAGCTTCCGTCCAGAGTTCTTGAACCGGATTGATGAAGTGATTATCTTCCACGCCCTGCAAAAACACCAGTTACGCCATATCGTTTCCCTACAAACGCAGCTACTGGAGAAACGCCTCGCCGAACGGCAAATGTCGCTGAAGCTATCGGAAGACGCGATCGATTACTTAGCCGAAGTGGGGTATGATCCGGTGTACGGCGCACGTCCCCTGAAGCGGGCGATTCAACGGGAATTAGAAACCCAACTTGCCAAAGCCATCCTCCGGGGTCAGTTCAGCGATGGCGATACCATCTTTGTCGATGTGGAGAACGAACGGCTGACATTCAAGCGCTTACCTGCGGAGTTGTTGACGACGCAATCAAATTAATTCCTCGACAGCCAGGGAATCTAGGACAGGTTAATCCCCCTAAAGTGGGGGATTGTGCCATTCTATGCAAAAATAAGTCCGGTAATTCTGTCGTTGTCTCAATCTCAAGGAACTCGATTGTGAATCAATCCCCAAATGAAGGCACAAAAACCTTTTTGTATATTGTTGGCATTTCCCTGGGTGTGGGTCTGTTACTCGCCGCATTTGTTTTGCTACTCACGGGAGTTGGTGTAATTAAGCAAATTCCCTCGGCTGTTGTCTGGGCGATCGTTCTTTTTTCCATTGGTATCGGTATCCTCAGCGGTATTAGTATCAGGCGGTAAATTTTGATGTTTTGAGTGGATTAGCTGATGTGCATTTAAATTGGGTATTCCCGGTTAAGAGTTTCCTGTTTCCCAACCTTAGCCATCACCTTTAATTTTGTCCGACTCCTTGATAGCTGTCGTCATAAAGGTTAGGACTTTCTTGATGGCTGGAATGACGATGTACCCATCATAAACTTTCTGCCTTCTGCCTTTGGCTCTATAAAGTTACTCATCTAGAATAAACCCTGACATCTTATGAGTCCACTTCCCCCATCGGATACCCTAATTTATGCTTATATTTTTTCCATTTCTGTAGCCGTTACGTTTGTGGTTTATATTTTGCGCGGTTTCGGAATCCTCAGCTTTATTCCCGGAGGTATTTTGTGGTTATTAATTTTACTGTCGATTGCTACAGGAGTTATTTACGGGGTACAGAAAACCAAGCGGTACTAATCCAAAGGAATTCACCTCACATCTTGCAGCTCATAGAGATTGTGGGAATTTTGGCGGTTGTAGGGGCGAGTCGCTGCACAGTTGATAGATAAGGGTTTTGCCGTTGTGCAGCAAGCCCTAAGTTAAGAGCGATCGCTCTTATGTGTGACGCGATCGCTCTACTCCTAATCATCAAAACACTGCACTCTCAGCCGTTTTATACTCATGTCTTGATTTCGGACATCCTCTTTTGAGAACTTTACTGACGCTATGTCATAACCGGTTGGGCGGAAACGGTTGGTTTTGGACAAGTGCCTAGTCCCCAATCAACATAGAGATCACGAGGATCACTCTCCCGTAGCCAGGTTGCTAAGCGCTTGAAATCTGCCTCATCATAAACACCAATACATCCCGCTGTCCCCGGATACACAGCCATACCGGAATAACGTTTAAAGCGGTTCCAATCGATGTGTATCTGAATATAACGGCGCTTTGTATACTCAGGACCCTGGTAGTCTAAATTAATCTTGACTGGTCCTAGTCCGTCTGACCAACTTGCATTGTAGTTGTCCTTTCCATTAACCCATAGCATATCATGAATATGCCACTTGCCTTCAGGTAGAGGTTCATTGGAGCCGGACTGGCTATATTTGCCAATTCGGAAGTTTTGCTTGCCTTCAAGTCCGGAGCAAACAAATATAGAATCAACCTCCTGTCCATTCTTGATATAGGCTAAATGGAGTTTACGCAGACCAAATTGATCCATGTCATTGGTTTTCGTCAGACGCAGATAGGTTCCTCCCCCCGGATCTGTGTATGGTTTTGATGGAACTATTGAACTGTCTCCGCTTAAGGCTTTCCAGGTTAGAGGACCGACTTTGCCATCAGCTTCCGGTGAGCCAAATACACGCGCCTGGAAAACTCTGACGGCGTTGTCTGTAATTAGACCAAAACAACCATCGATTTCACCGTCATAGCAACCCAGTTCCTGTAGTCGTTTCTGTAGCCACTTAACCTCTTCGCCCTCACTCCCACGAACTAAGAGCGAATCGAGTGCGGGTTGAGGTGCAAACGGTTTAGACGTTACGGATTCTGCTCCCAAAAACTTGATTATTTCTCCTTCAGGAATCCGTTTCTCCGGTGGAGCAACATGCAGATTCCGTGCATTCTTGTACAGTGAAAGAACTGAAATCAAATCCTCCTTAACAGCACGATCTAGGGTAACCAGTTCGACCAGTTCTGAATCCTTCCAAGCTGCAATGATTGTCTGACCTTGATTACTGCGGTACGCCTCCAACCAAGTGACTTGCTCTTGGGGCGATGGCTCAACTAAGGTAGGTTCTCCTTCATCCCCCACCGTTTCAAACAAGCGTTTTTCTTCTGCACGGCGCTTGATCAGACCTTCCAGGGATTTTCTCACCCCATTCTCTGTGATGTACACCCACCGAGAGAACTCTTGGGCTGCACCTGGATAGTCCCCTTGATTGAGCTTCTTGAGTAAAGTGCTGCGACTTAAAGCCCCACAACCTAGGTTATAGCAGAAAGAAATCAAAGCATCGATTTGATTCTGGTTCAGAGAAACTGTAACCAGTTTTGCCAGTTGCTTAGCGATCGCATTACACTCTTCAATCAAAAATAACTCAGCTTGCTGCTCAGAGATCCGGTCTCCCATCTGAACCGGGCTGCCATCTGGATAGCGAATCGTGCCGTAACCAATAGTAGGAACTCCCGCAGGACAAGGATAAGCTTCTAATCTAAGCCCTTCATACCGTTTAATCAGGGCTACACCTTTCGACGAAATATTCATAAAACCTTCTCCTTGCTGAAATCAGCAATAGATCCAGCATATTTTTATTGTTTATTTTTTGGCAATATAATGATCCATTTTCTTAATGATTTTACTAATTTTGTTACATTTACAAGGAGCTTTATCGGGAATTTATACTCTAATAATACTACCTAAACAAAATAAGTTATTTCCCCAACCGTTTGATACCAAATCTGATGACAGGAACACTCTTTTGCTAGGGCGATTGAAATCGCAGCTACACAAACAAAGTCCGCCTACGCGGACTGCAAAGCACAAAAGACGAATGACCAATAACCCCTTACCGGAAATAAAGGGTTTAAAGCCTCGCCCTTCTAGGGCGACTCGTTGCTTGCGATCTTTAGTTTTCGGATTAGTTCCCTCAATACGTCGTTTTGCGTCCTTTCAGTTTGGACGCAATATTGTTTGAGCCGTTTGAACTCAGCATCAGAACATCTAATCAATACCTGTTTCATCTGGGCAGCAGCATTATCAATATGCTATCATATTAGCATGAAGTCTAGGTATCAGTTCCGAATTTATCCCACTCCCAGTCAGCGTCAGTCATTGGCGCGGCTGTTTGGCTGTGTACGGGTAGTCTGGAATGATTCCTTGGCTTTGTGCAAGCAGTCAGAGAAGTTACCAAAAAATAGTGAACTGCAGAAGGTTTGTATCACCCAAGCTAAGAAATTTGAAGAACGGGAATGGTTAGGCGAAGTATCAGCTATTCCTCTCCAGCAATCGGTTGCAGACTTAGGGGTAGCGTTTAAGAACTTCTTCTCGTCCCGAGCTGGTAAGCGCAAAGGACCCAAGGTTAATCCCCCACGATTTAAGCGAAAAACCAACCGCCAAACTGCCAGGTTTACCAGAGGTGGATTCAAAGTCAAAGCAGCTAAGGTTTACCTAGCAAAGGTTGGGGAAGTTAAGACCAAATGGTCACGTCCTTTGCCATCCGAACCGAGTTCAGTCACGGTGATTAAGGATTGCGCGGGTCGGTACTTCCTCAGCTTTGTGGTTGAGGTGGAACCGGAGATTAAACCCGCTCCTAACCCATCCATCGGGATAGACTTAGGACTAAAAACCTTTGCCTGCTGTAGCAATGGAGAGAAAGTAGATAGTCCAGACTATTCACGGTTTTACCGCAAGCTGAAGCGTTGCCAACGACGGTTAGCCAAACGGCAAAAAGGGAGTAAACGACGTGAACGGATGCGGGTTAAGGTAGCCAAGCTTAATACCCAGATACGGGATAAACGCAAGGACTTCCTACATAAGTTATCCACCCAAGTAATCAACGAAAACCAAGTGATTGCTTTGGAGGATTTAAACGTTTCTGGGATGTTGAAAAACCGCAAACTGGCACGGGCAATCAGTCAGGCTGGGTGGCGTGAGTTCCGATTATTGTGTGAGGCTAAAGCCGATAAGCACAACCGGGATTTTCGGGTGATTAGCCGATGGGAACCCACCAGTCAGGTATGCTCTGAATGCGGTTATCGCTGGGGGAAACTGAACTTATCAGTCAGGACAATTGTCTGTGTCAACTGTGGAAAAGAACACGACAGGGATGATAATGCATCCACAAATATAGAAAGAGTCGGGGTAGGGCATATCCACGACTATAAACGGACAGGGAGCGCGTGTAAGACCTCGGATGAGGCAGTGTGTGATGAGCTGTCAACCCACCCTTGAGTACATTCAGTAGGGGTTTGGTAACCAAACCAATGGCGTTTGACTGGTAGGGAATCACCGTCCTTATAGGGCGGTGAGGATGTCAAATCATATTCAGCGGATCAACATCAATCGTCAAACTCACATCTGGCGGACAAATCCCCTGCAACGCCGCCACATCCGGTAATCCTACCGCCACCTCTGGGGGAAACTTGAGTAAAATCTGCCAGCGATAACGACGGGCGATTCGCATAATCCCCGCAGGCGCCGGTCCTAATATCTCATACCCGGAACCCGCCTGACTCAACCAATCCGCTAAAGCCTCCGCCGCCTTCTCAACCACCATCTCCTCTAACCCACTCAACCGCAACAAAATCAAATGCCCATAGGGAGGATAATTCAACGATTCCCGTTGTACCAATTCCGCCTCGGTAAACACCTCATACCCATGAGTTTGCACCGCCTGAATCACCGGATGCTGAGGCGAATAAGTCTGGACAATCACCTGACCTGGTTCATCCCCCCGCCCCGCCCGCCCGGCGACTTGGGTTAAGGTTTGAAATGCTCGTTCTGCTGCCCGATAATCGGATAAGTGTAATAATCCATCAGCAGCAACGACTCCGACTAAAGTTACTCCCGCTAAATCTAACCCCTTGGTCAACATTTGCGTCCCGACTAATAAATCTGCTTCTCTATTGGCAAAACGAGTTAACAAGGTTCGATGCTCCCCCTTTTTACGGGTGGTATCACTATCAAAGCGAATCACCCGTAAATCGGGAAACGCCTTCGCCAACTCCTGTTCCACCCGTTGAGTACCACTACCAAAAAACTTGAGGTACGGTGAACCACATTCAGGACAATTACTAGGATGGGCGGTTGTATAGTTGCAATAGTGACACCGCAAGAGTTGATTCGCCCCCTCATAAGCATAATGATAGGACAGGGAAACATCACAGTCTGGGCATTCCATCACATAGCCGCAACTACGACAGGAAACAAAGGTACTATGTCCACGACGGGGAATAAATAAAATCCCCTGTCGCTGCTTTTGTTGCAACTGCTGCAACCCTGCTTGGAGAGAACGGCTAAAAATTGAACGATTCCCCTGTTTTAACTCCTGTCTCATATCCACAATTTCCACAGGGGGTAAGGGGCGAGATTGGATGCGTTCAGGTAAGGAAAGGTAATAGGTTTTATGGTCGAGATTGGTGGGTTGACCCTTGACAGACACCCAGGTTTCCAAAGAGGGGGTAGCTGAACCCAAAACTAGAGGACAATTTTCCAATTCCGCCCGCCACTGGGCGACGGTACGGGCATGATAGGTAGGAGAAAGACTGTCTTGCTTGAAACTGGAGTCGTGTTCTTCATCTAATATAATTAGACCCAATTTGGGTAAGGGAACAAAAACTGCCGATCGCGTCCCGATAACGACCTGGGGTTCTCCACTTAAGACTTGTCGCCAGGTATCATAACGTTCACCATCGGATAACCCACTGTGATACACATTCACTTTTTTGCCAAAGCGGGCGCGAAATCGGTCGGTGAGTTGAGGCGTTAGACCGATCTCTGGAACTAACACCAGGGCAGATTTTCCCGCCCTTAACAACGGCGCGATCGCTTGCAGATAAACCTCGGTTTTCCCCGACCCTGTTACCCCATGCAATAGCACTTGATTATACTCATTCAAACTTTGAATCCCTTGCAATGCATGAGTTTGTGCCTCTGTCAATACTTTAGGGCGATCGTCTGCCACATTTGGCTGATCCAGTGTCCGGAGAATTTCCCGCAACTCAACCACCACATACCCTTTTTCTGCCAGCTTGTTGACAATAGAAGACGTGGCATGACAGACTTGCAACAACTCATTGAGCCACATATCCCCACCCCGACGCCGCAGTACATCTAGCACTTCCCGTTGTCGTTCGGTTAAATCAGCGTCAAAGCGATCTGCGACTAGGGTGACGGCTTTCTTTAGCTTGGGGCGTGAAGGTTGAGGCGGTTTCAAATAACTTTCCACCCAGCCGCGTTTGAGTAACTCCTTCACCCCGCGCCGCGCCCCTTTTACCTGGCGTTGTAGATAGGCGACACTGTAATCCCCTTCCGGTTGGGCGTCTAGGAGTGCTAAAATCTGACGCGCTGTTCGACCGACAAACGTATCTGCACCATCAGGAATCGCCTCTCGATGCAAACGAACTCGCCGCTGCGATCGCATCAACAATCCTGGCGGTAACGCCCCCCGAACTACATATATCAGAGGTGTGCAATAATACTGCGCCACTCGTTCCAATACTCGCCAATAGGAGTTCTCAAAAAACCCCGTACCGATCACATCCTCCACCTCCCGGATTTTCGCCAATGGCACATCAGCAGGGGGAGAAGCCAGTAAGCGAATCGCGATTGCACCCACCTGTTGGCTATTCAATGGAACTGTCAGAATATCCCCCGGTTTAACGGACACATCAGCTGGGATGCGGTACGTCAACAGTCCTTCGAGTCCCGGACAATCCACCAGCGTCTCCACCCAGCGATTCTGATCATCACCGGATTGATAGGTTGCTTTCGGTTCTGCCACAATTAAACTTGTCGGGGAATTAGACATGGCGAATAACCTCTCAATTCTGTTCACGGCGACTGGGGGAATATCGATGATGGTAGCGGGTGACTTCTTTGCGATCGCGACTCCAAAACCACGGTATTTAATCGGTTTGACTCTGACTCATTAACTTCAAAGATAAATGCTAACATCAGTTATTGGGAAAACTTATCTCTTGATCGGGACTCCTGTCCTCCTGTGAATGGGGTCAATCCAGAAATCCTCTCTAAGCACGACACCATTAGAACTTGGTGGTTTCATCGATAATCACCTAGCCAAATTTTAGAGAACGTACATTGTATAGCAAAAGGCACAAAGCAGGGGCACGGCAATGAAAGAGCCCCTACAATAGGTTGCTTGCGCCTGATTTAACCGTCAAATCCATGCCACTATTTTAGCTGTGCCACGCCAGATTAGAAGTTTTTCGCCGTGTGGGTAATCGGATCGAACTCAAATCGCTGCTGATAATCCGTTTCTCCATAAAGATTAAAGGTAATTGTCGGTTCCTCTCCCATCGCTTCTACATGGTGAATCGCATCCGGCATAAAGCTGATAATATCGCCAGGAACTAGAACCTGTTCACCTCTGTTTTCGATGCGATCGCGACCTTCTGAATCCCTAGTCCGTCGCCAAAATGTATTTTTTTCTTCACCACTGATCAATGCTACAACTCCCCAAGCGGCATGATTATGAATCGGAGAGACTCGTCCAGGTAACCAAACTACAGTCTGTACGGTTAAGGGAAATTTTGGCTCATCATAAAGCATCAGGACAGACCACCCTGTATCGGGATTGGGCTCGCGATATTCACCTTGTAGCCAATCGGAACTTGTCAGTAAACGGCGGACTAACGGGCGAATTTTTTCTAGGCGTTGGCGATCATCCTTGATAGTTTCCAGAATATCTTCTACATCGGTTAGAAAGCGATAAAGTCTATAGTACCCTGTAGATGTTTCACTCTCCTGAACCTTACAGCCTAGACAGTCTCCATTATCTGTTACTAACCAATCGCTACTTTCCATCATTTATTTTACAACTAGAGTATAATCAGCGGCAATTATTTTTTGTTCAGGTTTCACCATACTGTGAATCACTCACCATTGCCTCTATTCTAAGTCTGGGGTTAGCAACGGGCTGTGGGAATCCCTGTGCCGCCAAACCCAAGCCTGAAGGTGCGACTGAAACTCAAGCGAATCCTTGTGCGGGGAAAGAGAATCCTTGTGCGAGTAAGACGAATTAATCAGCCTGTAGATTGACAACTTCTGTTACAAAGGCGCGAAGAAGACCTTGCCTTACCATTAAATCACCATCTGTAGGAGCAATTCACGAATTGCCCCTATTTTTTTCGCGTGACTTCTACCGATACACGTCTGTGGATGCAACACCGACTTGTGAGTGTTCATACACATGCCTTCGTTGTGTATGACTGAGTAGAGATAATTAAGATAAGAATTAAATCAAACATTGTTTTGGTTGTTAAAGAAGACAGCCTAGCCGCTGTTACTTCATTCTCATACCAGAATTGATTATCTCCTTCAAAACTCATGAAAACCCTGACAAAATGGATAGCAGTAGGAACTATAGAACTTATTTTCTGTTTTTGGCTTTTAGGTAATGCCGCAAACCTCGTTAGTTCTCCCAGTGACCAAAAAGTTTGGTTGGGCGTAAGTTATTACGTCGTCGGATTACTCATTGTACCGGGAGCTTCTGTCAGTCATGTTACCGCGAGACTTCATAATGCTCAAGTCCGACACAAGCAGATAAAAGACGCTTTTCCTGATTGTGATGTTTCCTTCGTTGAACTTTTGGATACAAACTGAATAAATTATCAGTTTTATCTCTTCATTAGTTGCACAATATGCAGAAACCCATAAAGTGATCTTTTAACCAATATTTGTGTTATAAAATTAACGCAATCTTGGGTCAAATAGCACTTAGGTTTTGGATAATTTTAGTCAAGAATTTAAGACCATGAAAAATCGACCTCATCGTTTCTCAAAACTTACTGGAATAACGGTTGCTTTAGCAATTATTGCATCGGGTTGTGGTGCTGTTCCTGGAACCAGCGTCAAGCGGATACCTGCTGGCTATGTCGGACTCAAAGTCGAGCTTTATGGTGAAAACCGTGGAGTACAAAATGCGACAATTAGTACAGGTAAGGTTTGGTATAATGGCTATACTGAAGAAATTGTCGTTTTTCCAGACCACGTTCAGTATTATATCTTAACGGCTTCAACGGAAGAAGGCTCTCCAGTTGATGAAAGCATCAGCTTTGGTGTTGGTGGTACAACAGTTAATGCTGATGTCTCCCTGTCGTATTTTTTCAACACCCAGAAAATTAAAGACTTTTACGGGAAGTATCTGAAAGAGCCGGAACAGTTTAAAGCCACCTTAGTTCGCAGCGAAACCCGTAATTGCTTTAACGAGTCAGCCACTGGCTTGAAACCTGAAGAAATTGTGGGAAACAAGCAGGCACAATTACTCAAAGATGTCCAAACTTGCTTGAATAATAAATTTAGTCCGGTTGGTGTTACATTTGATTCGATAGGTTTTGTCAGTAAGCCTCGATTTGATGAATCAATTGAAGCCCAAATAACGGCTCGTTTCCAAGCTGAACAGCAAGCCGTAGCCGCCAAAGCACAACTTGAAGTTTCCGAAGCCGAATCCAAGCGAAAAATTGCCGAAGCGAGGGGAGAAGCCGAAGCCTCTCGGATTAAAGCCTCAACGGTTTCACCTTTAACGATTCGTTTGCGGGAGTTAGAATTGCAAGAGGAAATGATTAAGAAATGGGATGGAATTTTACCCACATATTTAGGTGGAACTGCACCATTTCCTTCCTTCGATCCGAATGCGGGTCATTCGCTACCGTCGGCTAGTGCAGCGAATAAGTGATTCGTCATTTGTCCGGTGAATGAAGTACAGTCTATCTAAGCAAGATCTCCGACTTCTTAAAGAAGTCGGGGATCTGTGTACCTCGCTTACTAGCAAAAGCGCTGCAATCAAAAGAGACACCCCAACTCTGGCGCGATCGCAAGCCTTACTACCCTTCGTCCAATCCCCTTGTAAGTGAATCGGTATTCTAGGACACTTGACTAACTTGCATAAGTAGGGAAGCCGTGAGAGATAAATAGGATATGCTACATAATTAAGAGCTGTAATCCTTCTAGAAAGCCAAACTGACGCAACGATCCTATTGATATTAGAACGAGATAGGCTTCGCTACCGTTACAGTTTTGGCAACCATGGGTTGTATGACAAACACCGATGGTAAAACTAGGGAGTTACAGAAACTAATAGTTAGCAATTAAGTTTTTTATCCAACCGACTAAATATCAGTTGTAAGGGGAAATCATGAAAACTATACATAGAGCGATCGCAACTTTAGGACTCGCCGCTATATTGGGAGCGCTTACTGTTGCTTGCGAAGGGGAGGATGGAGGATATTCTACATCTGAATCTCTTAGCAACCAGGCTCAAATTCAAGTCTCGCCAGAGGTAGCTCCTCCCCCAGGGACTAAATTAGCACCGCAAGCCGATACCCCTAATCCTCAAGTTCCCGAAGAATCTAACCGCGAAACCTACAGTTCTATCCCGGAAAATCCCTTTTTAAACGCTAGCAGTAATCCTCTCTCTACCTTCTCCATTGATGTCGATCCTGCTTCTTATAGTAACATGCGGCGCTTTATCAATGAGGGTCAGCTTCCACCACCCGATGCGGTGCGGCTTGAAGAATTAATTAACTATTTTACTTACGATTATCCGCAACCGGAAGCCGATAAACCCTTTTCTATCACTACAGAAGTTGCCGAAGCACCTTGGAATCCAAAACACAAATTAGTTCACATTGGCTTGCAGGGGAAAAGCATTTCCACTGAAAATTTACCCGCCAGTAATCTGGTCTTTTTGTTAGATGTTTCCGGTTCCATGTCGGACGCTAATAAACTCCCCTTACTTAAAGAATCATTACGGTTACTCGTTGACCAATTGCGAGATGAAGATCAGGTTAGTATCGTTGTCTATGCGGGGGCGGCGGGGACAGTACTACCACCAACACCTGGAAACCAAAAAGACACCATATTAGCAGCAATTGATAAACTCGAAGCCGGGGGTTCAACGGCTGGAGGTGAGGGAATCAAGCTAGCGTATAAACTGGCTCAAGAGAATTTTATCGAATCTGGTAATAACCGTGTCATTCTTGCCACCGATGGGGATTTCAATGTCGGCATTTCTAGCGATGAGCAATTAGTCAGCCTGATTGAAGAGAAACGAGAGCAAGACATTTTCCTTACCGTGCTAGGATTTGGCACAGGCAATTTACAAGATGCCAAGATGGAAAAAATTGCCAATAAAGGCAATGGCAATTATGCTTACATCGACAATATCCTGGAAGCGAATAAAGTCCTGGTTAATGAAATCGGCGGAACTTTACTCACCATTGCAAAAGATGTGAAAATTCAGGTGGGATTTAACCCGGAAAAAGTCCAAGGGTATCGGCTGATTGGTTATGAAAATCGGCGGCTGCAAAATGAAGCGTTTCAGGATGATAAAAAAGACGCGGGTGAATTAGGCGCTGGTCATTCCGTTACCGCCCTCTATGAAATTATTCCCCTGGGAGTGAAGAGTGATGTGCCGTTATCGGATGTTGATCTCGTCACCTCTCAACAGAAAACCGATGAATCCATGTCGTTTTCGGCGAATGACTTAATGCAGGTGAAGTTACGGTATAAGCAGCCGGATCAGGATACATCTCAACTGATTATATCACCCGTTTTGGATCAGGAATTAACCTTAGCACAAGCCTCGGATAACTTTAAATTCTCGGCATCTGTTGCTGAATTTGGTATGGTATTGAGAAAGTCTCAGTACAAAGGTAATGGAAATTTTGATCACGTTTTGCAGCTGGCTAGTCAATCTCAGGGGGCAGATTTAGATGGATACCGAGCCGAGTTTATTCGGTTAGTGAAGCAGGCAAAATCGCTGTAGAGACAATCGGCTGAATGGGTGGGGTGGAGGAAACAAGTAAATGAGCCGCTAGCCTAAACCAAAAATTGGAATCCTCCTCGGGGCGATCCGCTGCACAAACTAACAATTGAAATCTACTCAATAATATCGGGTCGCCCTCGACTCAAACGGACTGATTTTGCTAATATTTTAGCTCTAATTATAGCCATTTACCGTCTGATGAGGTAAATTGTAAGGGCGCAAGGATGGTGCCCTTACAAGAGAATTAAAGGTGACATACTTCCCTTCAAAGTTCAATCTGACCCGACTTTTATCAAAACCTAAGAAAGAAATTGATTATTGCCATGAATTCTATTATTCAAAACTCCAATAACAATTTTGCCGAATTTTCTCAGCAAGGCTATCAGATTCAGCGGGAACTGGGACACAACCGTAGTAGTGGACGAGTAACCTATTTAGCCACTCATCACTCCACAGAACAACCTGTGGTGATTAAACAATTTCAATTTGCCAAAACGGGTGCGAATTGGTCAGATTTTGAGGCACATGAACGGGAAATTACCCTGCTGCAACAATTGGATTGTCCCAGTATCCCTCAGTACATGGATGCGTTTGAAACTCCTGATGGTTTTTGCTTAATTCAGGAATACAAGCAAGCCCCCTCTTTAGCCGTTCCCCAATCCTTTACCCCAGAGGAAGTTAAACAAATTGCGATCGCACTCTTGGAGGTGTTGGTTTACCTACAACAGCAAGTTCCGCCGATTATCCATCGAGATATTAAGCCGGAAAATATTTTAGTCGAGCGTTCCCCCCAGATTAAAGTTTATTTAGTCGATTTTGGTTTAGCGCGTGCTTTTGGGGATGATTTGGCGGCGAGTAGTGTGGTGAAGGGGACGTTAGGATTTATGCCACCGGAACAGATGTTTAATCGGCAACTCACGGAAGCGTCTGATTTATATGGTTTAGGGGTAACGTTGATTTGTTTACTAACTCAGACCAAATCCGCTGATATTGGCAATTTAATGGATGAGGACTGTCGAATTAACTATAAATCTCTGGTATCGGGTCTGAATTCTCAGTTTATCACTTGGCTGGATAAAATGGTCGCCCCTAAATTGAGCGATCGCTTCCCTAATGCGGCGACGGCGCTGGCGGAATTGTTACCGATTGATGTGGTGAGGAATTCGCAAACTTCGGATCAGTTTCAGCGACTCCAGTCTGGGATTACGCCGATGTTAGTGTTGAAAGTTGGGGTATTGGCGGTGATTGGTACGGGTTTCGCGATCGCGTCTCGGATTACCAATCCTGTGCAGTTAGTAGAGACGCGCCATGGCGCGTCTCTACCTGAAATACAGCAATTGCAGCAAACGGGTGCATGTGCTGGATGTAATTTGAGTGGCGCTGATTTGAGGGAAATGGATCTGAGAACAGTTGATTTGAGAGAGGCTAATCTGAGTGAAGCTAACCTCCAAGGGGCGAATTTGCAAAGTGCTAATTTAGAAAATGCCAATTTGACAGAGGCGAATTTGATTGATGCAGATCTGAGGGGTGCTTACTTAAGAAATGCTGATTTAACGGCGGCAAACCTAACAGATACTCAGCTTGAGAGTACAGATCTCACAGGTGCGATTATACCTGATGATTTTACACGATAGATAAGCCCTATAGAGCAAGTATACGAGATTCGTGAGGATCTACGATTACCAGCTATTGAGTCTTTGAGTTTAATCAATAGCACTGTAGATCAGATTAAAATTCCTAATGAACGAGTGTTTTGAGCAAATATCCAGGGATATCGCGATGCAAGTGTCTCCAGGTTAGGAGATCATCGGTTGTTCATACCCAAGCCTTTGCCAGTGCTGTGTCCAGAGATTGCATAACCAGGAGACATGCTGGTGATTGTATTGCTTATGGTGTCGTTTGCGATCGCTCTCAATTGCAAGCCACAATTGCCGCAGTTGTTGGCAGGTGGTGCAGTGTTGAATTTGGCAGGCGATCGCGGTGAACCAATGGCGTAATTGGCGATAACTGATGAATTGTCCGCCTTTGTCACGGCGATGAACAAAGACGATATATGCCCAGGATTCCACACGCACGATTAGGTGTTTAGGAATTTTTAAGAATTGAGCGATCGTGGCGAGGCTGATGCGGAATTTCTGGGCGGGTTGGAGGCGGCGAAATAAAGGTGTCATGATATCAGTTTGCTGATTTGGCGAGTTTTCGAGTTTTCGATCCCCCTAAAGCATCGGTCTAGTAACTAGATTTAGCGATCGCAATAGGTAGAGACATACCATGGCATGTCAGTTGTAGGGGCGGGTTTAGCCGTTTAATTTTGGTATCTACCGATAACTTCAAAGGCAAAACCCGCCCTTCGTCCAAACATGGGTTATGGGGAGTTTGGGGGATCTGATGATTAACTGTTGGGGTAAGATTTCAGGATTAGGCGCTGATTTGCTATGGTTTCTGGGGTGACGTCAAATACAATTTGATAACTACCTGTGGGGTTATTGGCTTGAAAGATACGCAGGTAGGCTTCGGCATCACTGCGACGGCGACAGCGCAGGATAATCGCATTTTGCAGTTTGGGAAGGCGATGAACGATGCACCAAGGTTTGAGTTGATCCTTATAACTCATGAGATTTTCCTCGTTGTAGGTTGTTTGGCTAAAGCAGTGTGAATCAGAGTCAAGAGAGTTTGGAGGTGGAGTATCCAGGTGCTGACAGGGGCAGGCTGATAGGTCAGCAGATAGCACTCCTGAGGTTTTCTGCCAGTTCCGCGCTGATTGAGCGGAATAATTGTCCAAGCGGCTTGTTTGGGTCGCTTGCGGGTGGTGTAGCCCTGTTGTTGGAGGGCGGATTTTATGGCAGCAATATCTGTGGCGACGCGATGAGCTTCCGTCGCTGGGGATTTTTTCATGGATATTTGGTTAAGATGAGACACTGAAAAGGAAAGACCAGTCAGCCACGCCGTATCTTGACGGAGCTGTTTAAGTTGTCTGGTCTTTGATGTTGTGTACCAAGATGAACTTTAGCTCCTGTTTATTGAGCTTGTCAAGAGCTAAAGTTCCGGAACTTAAGTTCTATAATGACCGACTCAAACGAAAGCAAATCTGAATTAAGGCTCCTTAGAGAAGCGGCGGCACTGACCCGTTCTGAGCTAGGAAGGCGCATCGGAGTTTCTGAACGCCAAATTTACGATTGGGAAAATGGAATTAAGCTGCCACGAATTGACAGAGCGGTTGCTCTAGCGCGTGAGTTAGGCGTTTCGCTTCAGACTGTTTGTGGGGCGATGGGTCTTGATGTCACAGGTGTTCCAAGTGAGACACTATAGCCATGAACAGATGAGTTAAAGGGTGTATCGTGATTAAACATGATCAAAAAACAACAAATCGAGCAGGAATCCCCCCTAAAAAGCCGCAGAGATCAGTTGGGTTTGACTCAAAGGGATGTGGCTATAGCTGTCAATGTATCTGTGCAAACTGTAAGTAACTGGGAAACGGGACGGTACAGGGAAGCCAAGCTGACTTTGCCGCAAGTAAAAGCACTTTGTCGAGTATTGCAGTGGACGATTGATGATTTGCCTGATGACTTAGCATCACCGCGATCGCAATCTGCTGATAATGTCTGAGTATATTGCTTGCCACAATATACTCTAAAGTATAATGCCTGAAAAAAATGCTCGACTCACACTAACGAAGTTGCGGCAAAGAGCTGGCTTAACTCAGCAAGAACTTGCCAGTGCCATCGGAGTGACGCAAAAGACAATCTCCATTTGGGAAAAAGGTTCGGTTGAGCCTAAGCTGACGTTTGAGCAAACGAAACTGTTGATGGAGGTGTTGAACTGCACCCTTGATGAACTCATAGCCGCCATAAAGCACAGCACTACCTAGTAAGCTCGATTCTTACTTGAGCTTTGACGCGGACATTTATTTCCTGGCGTCCAAATTGGCGACATTCTGCTTAAGGAGCGTGCTATTCACCTTATGGACGATGACTGACTCAAACACAATGGCATCCACCCATCTATCCGGCACAATGAAAGCTAGAATCGCATTCAACAGCTAACTCCCATGCAAATTACCCAATGTCTTCATACGGCTATTCTCGTCTCTAACCTGGAGGACGCTGAACAGTTTTATGGCAACATCTTAGGGTTATCGAAAGTCGAGCGATCGCTAAAATATGCAGGTGTCTGGTATCAGATTGGCGATGTTCAACTCCACCTCATCGTTGACACTACACTTTCAACTCACCGGCAAAACCCCGAAAGATGGGGGCGCAACCCTCACGTCGCCTTCTCGGTTGCTAGCTTAGATGACGCCAAAACCAAGCTACTAGCAAATAACTGCCCGATCCAAATGAGTGCGTCTGGTCGTGCGGCTTTATTCACCCAAGACCCCGATGGTAACATCGTTGAACTAAGTCAAGTTTAGTTATTCGTCATTTGTCATTCGTCATAATTCAAAACTCAAAACTCAAAAATGCGAATCGTCGCCTACCTCTACAGCGATCCCCTCTTAGAATCTCCTCCTGATCCAGTGATCTGGGGTTGGGAGGTGGATCAAGTCTATCAAGACTTGGGTGGGCGTCAACAGTGGCGACAACTCATCGCTGATTGTCAAACTGAACCGACTGATTATTTGCTGATCCGCCGTTTAGAGGAACTAGGCGATTCTATTACACAAGTGAGCGATCGCCTCACTCAAATCCAAGCCCTAGGTGTGATTGTCATAGCGACTGAACAATCCTACTCCTCCCATGACACCAACTCCCAAACCAACTTACTCAAACTTCTCAGTGAAGTCCAGCAAGAAGCCAATTCTCGCCGCCTGCGTCAAGGACATGCCCGTAATCGTCTCAACGCCTTACCTCCACCGGGAAAAGCCCCCTACGGCTATCGACGGGGCAAAGACCGCTATATTTTGGATCGCAGTACCGCCCCTTTAGTCAAAGATTTTTTTGACCAATTTCTGCTATACGGCTCATTACGCGGTGCGGTGCGGTATCTGGAAAAAAAGTATAGTAAAAAAATCTCAGTGGCAACAGGTAAACGTTGGCTAACCAGCCCCGTTTATCGGGGTGATCTCGCCTATCGCAACGGAGAAGTTCTCTGTGACACCCATAGCCCGATTCTCAGCCGCGAAGAAGCCGCCCAAATTGACCGTCTGCTGCGTCGCAACCGTCGCCTCCCGTCTCGAACAGCCAGCGCCCCCCGTTCCTTAGCCGGTTTAGTCGTCTGTGGTGAGTGTCAATCTCAGATGAGTGTCACCAGCGTCACTCGCCCCCGCCAGAACTGGGAATATGTTTACCTGCGTCCGGTTAACTGTCCCAAGCGCCCTAAATGCCGTAGTATTCCCTATCAACAGGTTTTAGTAACCACAATTCAAACCATTTGTCAAGAGTTACCCCGTGCCGTAGCCGGGATGAACCTGCCCAACTTGGATGATGTCAAAAAATCTCTAATCAGCCAGATTACTGAGAAAAAAGCGGTATTAGACCAGCTTAACCACTTAACCGCCACAGGTGTCCTGGATACCGAAACCGCCCAGATCCGCGCCTATAAACTCCGCACGGAACAGTCTCAACTCCTTTCCCAGCTTGCCTCCCTGCCCCCTGTGAATTTAGGCGCGATCGCACAAACCGTATCCATTCCCCAATTCTGGTCAGATTTATCGGAATCTGAGCGCCGATTTTATTTTCGAGAATTTATTCGGCAAGTCGAACTCATTCGTCAGGGTAAAGAGTGGCGGCTTCAACTTATTTTTATCTTCTAGATGAGAAAGATTAAATTATATGAGGATTGCTTGACAACCAATTTCCCAACGATACGTCACCAGATGTTCCAGAGGAGTGTCAAAAATACGATATAGTATCTAACTTGGGTGCGTATCATTACTAAGGTGAGTTATCGTGATTACTCTATTCATAGGGGGTAAATCAAGGATAATCCCATCCCGACCAGGTGCAACTGCCTCAAATCACCGATGAATTAGGACGTTAGCGAGAGGCTAAGACCTGGGAATTTTTATGGATGCTGCTGAATTGCTAAAGGGTTATGCTGCCGGAGAGCGAGATTTTGAGGGAGTTGAACTCCGGGGAGCCTATCTGACTGAAGCAATTCTCAATGGAGCGAATCTGAGACACAGCGACTTGAGCGGTGCTAATCTCAGTGGCGCTAGTTTGAAAGGAGCGAACCTGAGCGAAGCCAATTTGAGTCAAGCCAACTTAAGCGTCGCTAATTTAAGCAAAGCTGAACTCAACGATGCCAATTTAACAGGGGCTGAGTTAGTCAGAGCCACATTGATTGAATGCAACTTAAAACGGGCTAATTTGACGGGAGCGCACCTGCGGGAAGCTAGCTTGATGTTTGCCAATCTTGCCCAAGCCTGTCTTTATCAAGCCGATTTACACGGCGCAATGCTGCACCAAGCTATTTTACATTGGGCAAGCTTAAAGAATGCCGATTTAATTGGGGCAATCTTGCAAGGGGCGGATATGAGGGGCGCTGATCTCTCTCAAGCCTGTTTGATTCGCGCTGATGTATCCAAGGCAATTTTGATGGTTGCTGATCTGCGAGGGGCAATTGTCATGGGGGCTAACTTTAAAGCCGCCATACTCACAGGCGCTGTTTTGCCAGATGGCAAAATGCATCAGTAGAGACAAGGAATGCCTAGTCTGGGAGCTGTAGGGTGGGCATCGCCCACCAGCATGCCAGTCATAACCATTGAACTTAAGTGCTAAACAGGATCTGTCCATTCTGAATCGCGACTAACTGCATTTTCAACGGTCCTGCGGTAGAGGTTTGGTTTTGGGCAATAGCTCTCACCGCCAGAGGTTGCTCAGATTCCGCCAACTGTTCAATAAAACGAATCAGGGTAGAAAAATCACCATCTGCAACTTGAATCGGACCGAGGACTCCAGCCCGACGGGCGCGAAACTGAGAGGCGGCGAGTAACTGGTCAATGCGCTGTTGCATCGCTTTATTCGTCAGGGTTGAAGCATCGACAGAAATTGCGGCTAACACCTCCCCTGGTTCAAACACCACTTGATTGAGCGCTGCATCAGCAAAGGCTTGAATGGGTTTTTCCCCAACCACATAGTTTCCCGCGGAGAGAATTCGCACCACATAATCTTCACCATTTTGAATTTGGTCGATTAACTGTTCAGCTTGGGCTTGAGTAATTTGAATCAGGGGTTCCTTTGGTTCCTCAGATCCCGGCAAAATAATGTCAGTGGCGGTTCGATTAGCTTCCCGCAGGAGTTGATCAACCGCCTCAGATGCGGCTGAGGGTTCAACAATACGCACCACGCCAAATGCCAGCACTTGACCACGCAAAATTGCCACATTGCCCTGACGCAGGGCTTGATAGTTCTGATAATACTGCTCCAGAATATCAACTTGCCGTTCTAAAAACGCCAGTTGTTGTTCTTGATCTTGTAGTTGTTGGTTGCGTTGGACGATGAGGAGTTCCCGTTGGGCAAGTTCCTCTTCCAGTTGAGCCAAGCGAACTTCCCGTTGTGCGATCGCCTCTTGGAGTTCGGCTTGCAGTTCTTGAAGACGGGCTTCCCGTTGTGCGATCGCCTCTTGGAGACGAGCTTGTCGTTCAGCAATGGTTTGAATAACTTTATCTTTTTGGGCGAGTTCCTTCTCTTTTTCCCTCAATTGCTCATTTCTCTGCTGGAGTTGCTGGTTTTTTAGCGCCAGTTGCTGGCTAGTTTCCTCCAGTTCCTGATCCCGTTGAGCCACTAACTCTTTAAGCTGACTAATTTCTGCCTTAAGTTGATTTCGTTGCTCAATTAACTGCTGACGTTCAGCCAACAGCGACTGAATTTCGGAACGTAGATTACTTGCCTGTTTCGAGATATCTCGCAGTTGAGCTTGAGCCTGCTGAAAATTGCTGTTGAGTTCATTCAGACGCTGTTGCACTTTAGCTTGCTCGGCTCTGGTTTGAGCGAGTTCGTTCTCTACTTGCTGTTTCTGGGCATTTAGAGTTTCCACATCCCGACGCGCATGTCTAAGTTGTCGCAGGATGTTATCCAGTTGAAATACCCCTTCCCGCAGGGATTCACTCAAACCGAATAGAATACCCAAAGTTGAGGCAGAAATCAAACATCCGGTCATAATCGTAACCACCGTCGCCGTTTTGCGAGGACGTAAGTTAAATAAACTCAGCCGCGCCTTGCCAACTTTCGTACCAATGCGATCGCCTAAGGTGGCGAGGACTCCTCCCAACAGTAATATTGCCACGATCAGGATGTAAGCGCTGGTCATCACGGTGCTGCATCTGTCCAGATACAGCCTATCTTATGGCCGAGGCGGATTATATATTTTTTTAGGGTTTATTGTTCATGGTTCTTACAGCTAACTATTCTAGGACGATAAAGTTCTTGACCTCAGACGATGCGATCGCGCCTTTCCACCAATCCCCCGAAACCCTCTGCGTACCTCTGCGCTTCCCTCTGCGTACCTCTGCGTTGAAACATTCACTCTGGGAAAGAATCCAGCAACACAGATATCCCTCGCACACCCACCACCGCCACCAAACTCCCCATCACCACAAGGCTTAAAAGTCGTAAACTAACTTGTAGCGATCGCAGTCGTTGTTCCAACTCGCTGTCATAGTGTTGGGCTAAGGTTTCCAGCGTCTGATCTAAGGTTCCGCTTTCTTCCCCGGTGCTAATCATCTGTAGCGCTGTAGGGGGTAAATTACCCTGGAGACTCTGACTCAAAGGTTGACCCATGCGGACGCGCCTTGTAGCCCAGGAGAGTCTGGCTTTCATTACCGTATCTGGGATATGCTCTCGCAGTAAATCCAAAGCGGTGAGGAGAGAAACCCCACAACTTAACGGTAATCGTAACTTAGCTAGATACAGGAGCGATCGCGCCTGCACAATTTTGCCGAAAATAGGTAGCCGCCTCACCAGTTGCAGCCACAAGGGACTAGAGAAGCGAGATCCCAGGACAATCATCACCCATAATAGCAGCGCGATCGCTAACCCTCTTAACCAGAATTCCGGTTTAATAATTCCGGTTGCATTGGGGTTAAAAATAGCCGCCGTTAACACCAAAAATCCCCAAATTGTCGCCATAGCTGAACGTTTTACCGACCCATATAATCCTTCTTGTCTCCCTTGCGTTTCAGCGTCTTGGGCGATCATTTGACAGGTTTGGGGGAGAGAACCGCTATATTCAGCTAAACGGATTAAGCTAATCGTCCAACGGTTAAAATAACCGCGTTCACAGGTTAAGGCGGTGGCGAAATCTTGACCCGAACCCACGGCGAGACTGACTTTTTGTAAATAGCGTTTAACCGCTGGGTTTAAATCGTTTCCCACTAGGGTTAAGCTTTGCTGTAGATTTATACCAGAATTGAGTAATTTAGCCAGTTGGTAGAAAAATTTAGCATTTTGGCGATTTTTCATTCGTTTTTTGTCCTTCGTTATTCGTCCTTGGTCATTTGTCCCTATCCAGATTTATTTCTCCCTTTATAATCTAGTCAGTGCAGGTAGACTTTTTTTGTGTAGCTGTGACTTCCAGGAATCTATTGCTCATTTTCACAAATTACCATAATATTCGATAAATATTGGTCAGTCTTGTAGTGAACAAGTCGGAGTCCAGCCTGTTCTATTTCTTGCACCAGTTCATGGATTTCAAACTTATGCTGTCTCCAAATCGTAATCTCTTCCCCTTCAGCCATTTCAATACTCCTATCCCCTCCCATTAACCTGAAATTTATCCGATAGTTCTGACGAAATTTAATCGTCGCCACAATACTATCGGTTTTATGCTCATACTTTCGCACCAGTTCACAATCTTCAGCTTGAATCCCCAGCGCAGTTTTCACCCAAGCATAGACTTGATCCACATGATACTTTAAACCCCCTCTCACCGTTCCATCCCATTCAGAGTTAGAACCAATTTCGTTAGTGAATACGAGGACATCATGCTTTCCCATGCTGTCTCTGAAATTTTTCAGGACTTCCGTTCTATGGTGATGATTACCCATAGTAACGCCTAAATGTAAAATAATTTGGGCGGTATCGTCAGTTTTTAGATTAATTTGATGGTTTAACAATGTTTGGGATAATGAATTATTTTCTATATCAATCCTGTCGCCAATAAACTCAATATTAGCAAACCATTTTTTAATATTTTGCTGGGATACCTTGAGTAAGTCTTCGCTAATGTCTAAGGCGATATATCGATTGATTCTGCCCAAGCGATTCAGCCGACGGATAAAATCTTTAACCGGATAGGAATTACCCGCGCCGACATCGATAAGATTAACGGTGTTGACGGCTTGGATTTTGCGGGTGATGAATTCAAAATTAGCTCTTAACAGGTCAATTTCCCGATTAGCGGGTCGATACCAGCGTGGACGCAGATAGTTGAGATAAAATTTATCCCAGATGTTTGCGCCTTGACCTTTGTAGGAATATTTGAGGCTAATTTCGCGTCTGGTGGCTAATATTTGAATCATATCTAAGATTTCGGTGTCTGAGAAAATCGAGTAAAATTCAGCACTAGGCTGGGATGTATGAAGGATAGGATATTGCTGAGATTTAGACATTGATGTTTCCCCGGCGGATATTGAATTGAATGGTTGTCTCCTAAATTTAACACCGCCTAACCCACCCTACGAATAACGAATTAATGACAAATGACAAATGACAAATCACTCTTGAGTCCCTTGCCATCGCTGTAAGTCTTCAATCAATATCGGATTTACATCAAACCAAGGATTCTGATTTTTATCGTAATAGCCTAAAACAAATTTATTTTGCAGGAGTTCATCGCTAATCATAAATTCTCCTTAAAAAAACGATAGTTGTGAAACCCGCCCCTACATAATCATGGATCATTCATCATCTCCCCCATTCCCCCGATACAATTATCTTTGATACAATTCTATGTCCCTCTGTTAAACCCCTCCATACCTATGCCCGTTACGGTTGTCACCCTGAAGCAAATCGAAACGCAACTTGATTTGATCATCACCCGCCCGCCATCGGGATTGTTCCTGAAAGGAAATCTCCAGGTTCCCGGTGATAAATCTATCTCCCACCGTGCTTTAATGTTGGGTGCGATCGCGCAAGGGGAAACCCGCATCCAGGGACTCCTACTGGGGGATGATCCCCGCAGTACCGCCGTTTGTTTCCAAGCTATGGGTGCAAACATCTCTGAACTTAACGCCGCAGAGGTTATTGTTAAGGGTGTGGGCGTGGGAGAATTACAAGAAGCTCTGGATATCTTAAATGCGGGTAACTCTGGGACTACCCTGCGGCTAATGATGGGACTTTTAGCCTCTCACCCCGGACGCTTTTTTACTGTAACCGGAGATAAATCCTTGCGATCGCGCCCTATGTCTCGTGTGGTGCAACCCTTGCAACAAATGGGTGCCCAAATCTGGGGGCGTGGGAATGGTTCATTAGCCCCCCTAGCAATTCAGGGACAACGCCTCAAGCCAATTCACTATCATTCCCCCATCGCTTCTGCCCAAGTTAAATCCTGTATCCTATTAGCGGGGTTAATGGCAGAAGGGGACACAACAGTAACAGAACCCGCCCTGTCTCGTGACCACAGCGAACGGATGCTTAAGGCTTTTGGTGCTAAGATTACCGTTGACCCAGAAACCCACAGTGCTACAGTCACGGGTCCGGCGCAACTCCAGGGACAAACGGTGATTGTTCCGGGTGATATTAGTTCCGCCGCGTTTTGGTTAGTCGCTGGGGCGATTGTTCCAGATTCTGACTTATTGATTGAAAATATTGGTGTTAACCCCACCCGCACGGGTATTTTAGACGCCCTGGCGATGATGAATGCGGATATTCAGTTGGAAAATCAACGGATAGTGGCGGGAGAACCGGTTGCTGATATCCGAGTTCGCTATAGTCGCCTCAACGCTTGTGAAATCGCTGGGGATTTAATTCCCCGTTTAATTGATGAGATTCCCATTTTGGCAGTTGCGGCTGTTTTCGCCCAGGGAACCACCGTAATTCAAGACGCCGCAGAACTTCGGGTTAAAGAAAGCGATCGCCTCGCGGTTATGGCGTCTCAGTTAAACCGGATGGGCGCAAAGATTACAGAACTCCCCGATGGGTTAGAAATCACTGGAAACACCCCCCTAACTGGTACAGAGGTTGACAGTCATACGGATCACCGGATCACCATGAGTCTTGCGATCGCGGCTCTCAACGCCCAAGGGATCACCACTATCCACGGTGCGGAAGCGGCAACCATTTCCTATCCTGACTTTACCACCACCTTACAACGTCTCTGCAATCAAGACTCTCCCGCATAAGTATTGAGTATGTAGGTTCTGCTGAATTAGTATAGCTTCCCGATTAATTCAGCAAGCCCTATGTAGGGGCGGGTAATGGGACTTTCTTGTCACGATTGATAATAACGTTTGTACAAAACCCGCCCTGACCAATGTGCAGGGGCTGACTTTTCACGGGACGTCTGGAAACCTGCGAAAATCGGAGCGGGTTTAGTCACTTATGGGTGCAATCGAAAAGGTAATAGTGAAAAGAGCCCCTACACATTGAATCACCCCCATCACCCCCTCACCTAGCTTCCTCCGCTTCCCAAACACCCCTGCTAACAGTCGTCTAGCGGGGTAGTATGTCAAAATGTCGATAAACAGGGTGTACTAAAATATCGTATTCAGCCTGAGTCAGGTGGGAGAGCAAGATCACCAATTTTTTGGCGGAGGCGCTATATTATAAACTCTTGCATTCTACGCCACTATCCTTATGAACTATACTTTGGCACAATTGGTCAAATAACTCCCCTAGAATGGTTTTTTTACTAAAAACGTTGGACTTATGCGCCAAAATAACCAGACATTGCGTTTGCAGCTAAACCACTACCGCTCCTATATTGCCATTTCCTGCGAGGATATGGAAGTTGGGTTTTGTACGCCAGAATTTGCGACGAAGATGGTCGAAATCTTTAATGAGTACGAAAGACTCCATGAAGAAAATGAAATGTTAAACAAAGCCTTAAAATTAGCCTGTATCGATTTGCTTAAACAAGCTGGGATTAGCATAAATCATCTCGACAGGCGCGTCCAGGACTATCTAGACAGAGCTAAACGTCCGGAACATGGAACTCGTGCGATCGCGTTTTTGCTGCGGGAAAGACAGCAAGCCCTGGATATCAGTAATCGAGAATTTGTCCGGTTTTGTGCTTCTTACAAATTAGCGCCACAACAGCTTAAAGATATATTCCAAGGTAAGGATATTCCCGATAGCCAACTGAAGTCGTTATCCCGGATTTTAGGAAAATCCGTGGACGAGATAATAGAAGTACGTGATGGCTTCAGTGATAGTGAACTGAATCGATTGGCACGCATTTTTGGAATGTCCGAAGAAGTGTTGGCTCAGGAATTTAGCAGGTAAAAATTGTTCGTAGGTTACTCAAAACTCAAAACAGACGCACCATTCCACGTCTCTACTCACTCAACGAATGATACCTGGAAGCACAACACCCACTTGATTGTTAAAAATTTCCATGTCCCGTTGATCATTTTCATCAAAACTGGCTTTAAAATAGTCAGGAACCTGGGGCCAATTGGATGGATCATACTCCGTCGTATCCTCACCATAACGTTTGTTCACGAGTTGGGTAACGGCAAGTAACTCACCATCACAACTTAAAACAGGCATACATAACAGACTGCATGTCCGATAATGGGTTTTGGCGTCTGTTCTGCGGGCGATATCAGAATCGGGGTGATCGTAGAGGTCAAAGGGAATGTTTAACGGTTGACCGGTTTGGGCAACTTTGCCAGCAAACCCTTCTCCTAAAGGTACTCGCGTTTCCATTAAAGAACCATCGGCTTGGGGAATTTTTGTCCATAATTCCTGAGTTTGGTAATCAATTAACCAAAGGGTGGTGCGATCAGCATGGGTCAGTTGTTTTGCCGCTTGCATCACCGTTTGGATGATTTCTTCGGCATTTCCGCCACTACTGCTACTAACTAAACTAATGGCTTGATAGAGCGGATCGATCGCCTTGCGTTGTTCCTGAATATTGCGGATTTCCCGGTGAAATGCTTGGAACCCTTGCAGAATGGGTAACGTGGATGTCATGCGTTCCTGCAATTTCTGGGCATCGGCTTGGGTAAAGCCATTGATTTCGATTTTTTCTGATAACGTCCCTCCCGGTTCATAGGTAAATATGAATTTGTTAAATGACCGAATAATGGCAATCACTTTCCCTTTCGAGTCTACAACCGGGAATAACAACAGGTTTTCGATGTGTTTGATCGCGTCAGGTTCTAAGCCAATATGGATTAACAGATCATTCAGTTTACTGGGGTTTTTGCTGGCTTTGACTGAACGAGACTCAACAATTTTACTGGCGATTCCTAGGGTGGCGGACACCCGAATCTCTTGAGCATTTAGGGTTCTGGGGTTCCAGACTAATGACCAAAAGATGCTTTGTTCGGCATCCATTAGGAAAATCGTGGTCTGTTCTGCGCCCAAGAGTTTGTTAATCGAGTTGGTGACAAAGCTCAACATATAATACAGCGCATTGTAGAGCGCTTCATCACTCTGATCGGCAACGGAATTACTGAGAATTGCTAGGGTGTTATAAACGGATTCTTTTGGCTCAATTTGAGCAAGCTGTTTTAGTGTCTCATGGGTCTTGACAAATTGCAGGATTACGCCCACTCGTTCGTTAAAGACTTGCATGGACTGGCGGTCATTTTTATCAAAACTCGCTTTAAAGTAACTGGGAACGTGGGGCCACTCGTCTTTGTTATACTCTGGATGATCTCCGGGTTTGCGCTTGTTAATCAGTTGGGTTACGCCCAATAATTCCCCATCTGGACTAACAACGGGCATACAGAGGAGGCTACAGGTACGGTAGCGGGTTTGTTCATCCGTTTTTTTGGCATTTTCCGCACTGGGATGATCGTAGAGATCGAAGGGGATAATCATCGGTTGGCGGGTTTGTGCTACTTGACCCGCAAAGCCCACCCCAATATCACAGCGCACCTCTCCTTTACCTGGAAGTTCAGTCCATAAGTCTCCGCGATCGCGATCCACTAACCACAAGGTACTGCGATCGGCGTTCAGCAGCTTCTTGGCGGTATTCATTACCCGTTGCAAAATGGCTTTGGTATCTAAGTTAATCTGATCGAGCGATCGCGTGGCTTCGGCTAACGCTGCTGTCGCCCGCAGTTTTTTCATTACCTTATAGCAGGATTGGCAACTTTCCAGAATCCGCCGCACTGGAACCACACATTTTGCCAACCGTTCTAAGTCTAAGGTGGTGAATCCTTTGGGTCGCTTGTCAGATTGCTCATCGGTGGGTAATTTATTCAGTAGCTGAATCACCGCAATCACTTCGTGGCTTTCACTTAAGATGGGAAATGCCAAGATGTTTTCAGTGCGGTAACTATATTTTTTGTCAAATTCTTTAACCAGGGCGGCGCGTGGATCATCATAAACATTGTCGGGAATATGGATCACCTTTTTCGTCTGAGCCACCTGACCGGCAATTCCTTCCCCGACTCGCACTTGAATATCCAGGAATTCCCCTTCTTCATTCTCCGCCACTAATGACCAGAGTTCTGTCTTCTCGTCATTAAGTAAGAAAATGGTAGCGCGATCGGCACCGAGTAATTCGCCGACTTTAGAGGTGACATCGCGCAGCACCTCATAAAGGGCTTGCGCCGAACCTTCATCCTCGGATTCGGTATCGGCTTTTGATAAGATTTCCACTTGGGAAACCAGGAGTTTTCGTTCTAATTCTGCTAAGGCTTTGAGAAATTCCGAGTCCCCTGGTTCTAAATCCGCTTGGATGGTTTTTAAAGCCTGATTCACCCATTCTTGGTTAAAGACTGATTCATAGATGCGATTGTGAATCCTAACTTTCCCTTGATGCTTGAGGATTAACCCCATCATCCGCAGTTCCTTGTGTTCGGAACTGTCATTAGCGATCGCTTCTCCTTGTTGGAGGATGCGCTGATACACCAGCAACAGCTTATGACTGCGGTGTTTGCGTCTGAGCAAGCGATCGCGGATCGTCTGCAAATGCATCAGTTCCGGTTGCTGCTCCCAATTCTCGATCCAGCGCGATCGCACTAAGTTTTCCACCCATGGCGCTTCTGCTCCTTTCGACGGTGCATCAGGCGCTTGAGCGATCAATCGACAAAGCTGCTGGGTGAGGAAGGGTTGTCCTCCTGTCCATTTCAACACCTCCACCAGCAATCGTTTATAGTTTTGTGATTTAGCTTTTAATCCTCTGGCAATTTGTAATCCGCTACTGGCACTTTCTGGATAATGGGACTGTTCAGATAAATTAGAAATCATAGTGCAACCTGGTGTAAACGCCTTGGCAGCTTGCCTTCTCTCGCTAGTCGGGTGGTGATTGGGGATCAGGAGCCGTGAGCAATCCATTGGGACTATCTCAGATGCTACCTCACCGATGGCTTAAATTAGACTCTACCGATCTCAAGATCGTAAGACAAATAGTATTGACAATAATACTAAATTATGTATGCTCCTGAATATATTTCACCCTATCGGTGAAAATTTGTGAAGATGAGGGAGATGGGGGAACACAGGCGCTGCTTGAAGCTGGGGGAGTTGACTCAACACTCAGTCAGGGCGGGCGCGAGTTAAGTTAACGGTTTGCTTCTGAATGGTATCTGTAAAACCCGCCCCTACACACTCAACACTTCCCCCATCACCCAATCAATCGCTGGCCCTTTGGGTACAATGCGAGTCGGGTTAATGTGGGGATGGCTTTTGTAATAGTGTTGCTTGATCTGGTCAAGGTTACAGGTATTACTAACGCCCGGTTGCTGATAGAGATCTTTGAGATAATTTCCCAGATGGGGATAATCGCTAATTCGGCGTAAGTTGCACTTAAAATGCACGTAGTAAACGGGGTCAAAGCGAAACAGGGAGGTGAACATGCACCAATCGGCTTCCGTTATGCGATCGCCACACAGATAAGGTTGCTGGGATAGAACTGCTTCCCAATAGTCTAGTTCTGCAAAAAGTTCTGTTACCGCCTCCTCATAAGCCGTCTGAGTCGTGGCGAACCCAGCACGGTATACACCATTGTTTATCGGTTGGTAAATTCTGTCAATCGCGCGATCGATTTCTGCTTGCAGATGATCGGGATAGAAGCTAACCTGAGATTTCGCGATCGCCTCAAACTCAGTATCAAACATGCGGATAATCTCACGGGATTCATTATTCGCGATCGTATTCTTTTGTTTATCCCAAAGCACTGGGACTGTCACTCGTCCGGTACAGTTCGGGTCAGCTTTTAGATACACTTCTCGCAGATAACGACTTCCATGAACCGTATCTGGGATACAACCGGGAGCATCAGAAAATTCCCATCCGTCCTCATCCATAAACGGGTCAACAATTGAGAGGCTAATTGCCTCCTCCAAACCCTTCAATTTCCGCATAATCAGCGTGCGGTGCGCCCACGGACAAGCGAGAGACACATAGAGATGGTAGCGTCCCGACTCAGCTTTAAACCCTGTAGAACCATCAGCACTCACCCAGTTATGAAACTTGGTCGGATTTCGCATAAATCGCCCCTGAGGGTCTTGCTGGTAAGGTTCCTTTGTCCATTGTCCATTCACCAGCATTCCAGTTGCCATATTTTCTCCCTATTCCAACGCTTTTTTAATTATCCCCAATTTCTGTTATGCAATTCTCTATTTCATCATTTTATTTATATTCTTCAAAAAAAATTAATATTTATTCGTCCCGAGACACACCCCCTTATCCGTTGACTCTGGAGCGGGTTTTGTTGAAAAGGTAGTAGTGACCAACTTTTCTGAGTAGCTAAACCCGCCCCGACCATAAAACCGTTTCCCTTTGTCATCCTTCGCCCTTGGTTATTCTCAAAAAAAACGGCACATAACCAAAGACGAAGGACAAATTCAGCGTTACTCTTCCGTACTGAGGATTTGCGGCACCTTAAAAAAGTCCCCATCTTGGTCAGGAGCTTCTGCCAATAAAGCATCCCGCTCCGGATATCGTTGAAGTTGGTCAGGTCTGGTCACATTACTCACATCAATAGCTCTAGTCGTTGGCGGAACATTTTCTGTATCCAATTCACTAAGCTGTTGAAAGTAATCCAAAATGCTATTAAGCTGCGGCAAAAATTGCTCTTCTTCTTCAGAAGTCAATTCCAAACGCGCCAGATTAGCGACTTTGCGAACTTGTTCTAGGTCAATCATGATTGTTGATTGTTAATTTTTGATTATTCCCTAGTCAATGACCAAGGACAAATGACAAATGACGATCACTAAAAATAGATATCAATAGCTGAACGTCCGCTAGTTTTTAGCCAATTTTGGGCTTCCAAGTAGTTATTAGGAGCCAGACGAATCGCTCGTTTCCAATACTCGGCGGCTTGCTCAAACAACTTTTCTGCGGCTTCATCATTTCCTGCTTCCTTCTGCTTCTCACCTTGGAAGTGGTAAATGACAGCAACATTATTCAGCGCTTGGGGGAGACGGGGATTAGAGTCGAGGGCTTGATGGTAGTACTCTAATGCTGTCTCATGCTCACCGTTGCTGGTATAAATTAACGCCATGTTGTATAGAATCAAGCCGCGGTCATAGGAATCTTCTTCTAACTCCAACGCTTGCTTGTAGTTATCCAAAGCTTCGGCATATTCGCCATCTCCCTGAGCAGACATACCATCTCGGTAATAGACAAATGCTTCTTTCGCTCTCTTGTTGGTTGGCAAAACCTTAAGGATTAGATCTGCCATTACCGTGAAGGTTTTGTCAACAAAGTTATCGTTACGCTGTGTTCGTGGCATAGTAGTTTCCCAATTATCCCGGTTGTCAATCATCGTAGCGTGTCTGGGATGCACTCGATCAGACATTGGGGAAGAGGTGATTAATCTGTAGGGGCTCTTTTCGCTATTGTTGTCACCCTGATGTAATACCTCCCCTATCTATGAATCGTCCCATCGGGCAGAATTGTCCCTTGGAGACTAGCACCGTCTAGGTTACAATCATCTAAATTTGCCCCTGTCAGATTTGCTTTGTCAAGATGGATGCCTTCCAATCTAGCGCCTTTGAGGTTAGCGGCTTGGAGATTTGCTGCTGTGAGATTCGCCCATCTCAAATCTGTTCCCTCTAAATCGGCGGCGATGAGGTTTACCCCAAACAGATAAGCACTACCCAAATGAGCCTGACTCAGGTTAGCCTTTTCCAAGTCAGCTTGGTAGAGGTAAGCATCAATCAATTCGGCTTCATGGAGGTTAGCATGACTCAAATTAGCCCGGTTAAGATGGGCATGAATCAAGCTGGCTTCACTGAGGTTGCTGCGTCTCAAATTGGCTTCATTGAGCATTGCGCCTTTCAGGTTTGCCTCTCTCAAGTCTGTGCCAATCAGATTAGCATGACTCAGATTAACGTTCATCAACTTAGCGCCTCTGAGATCAGCGCCGATTAAGTTAGCATGGCTTAGATCAGCATAACTGAGTTCCGCTTGCATCAAATGAGCGCTGACTAAGGAAGCTTCGATCAGATTAGCGTCAATCATACAAGCCAGACTCAGAGAAGCAAGGCTCAGGTTGGCTTTTGTTAGGTTGGCGGTGATTAGATTAGCCGACTCTAACTGCGCCCCTTTCAGGTTAGCGCCTCTGAGGTTAGCGCCTCTGAGGTTAGCGCCTTCTAGGTTAGCCTCGCTCAAATCTGGTTCTATGGTGTGATGTTTATTTCTCCATTTAATCCAGCCAACTGCACCTTGTTGAAGTAATCTCAGATGCTCTAAATTTGCCATTCGCGTCTCCCGCTTTATCGTTAATTCTTGTCTATTGCTTATTTTTATTGATTGAAGTCTTAATTTTAAGTTGGGAACTGTGGATAGCTTCAGCTAAAGGCTGGTGGGCAATGCCTACGGTATTGCTGGTGGGCAATGCCCACCCTACGGTATCGTTTCCCAGGCTCTGCCTCGCTCCCCTCACCACAAGACTTATTCAGCAAACCCTACCTTAAAAACACCATCGCTGACGCCTGATTCATCCTCGCCACTTTTGCCACCGCATAACGCCACATCTGTTGATCTTGCTGCCGTGTTTCTAACTCCTTAAATTCCACCCAAACCTTTGCGCGAATATCCTCATCACTCAGAAAAATTTCCCACTCCCGCTTCATATCTCTCGCATAAATTACCAAATCAATAAATTCCTGCACCATATAATAACGAGCTTGACTCGGCGCCGTCAGCCAACTATTTAATGTCTCCTGACAAGCCGCAACCGATTGCTCATGCAACTTTTCCAAATTTCTTAGCACATCTGAAGCATTAGACGGATCAGGTAAAATACCGATAACTTCCGCAATACTTAAATCAATATCCGATTGCAGTATCTCATCCAATTGTTTCCGAATTAAATGTAAAAGGACACTCCCGTATGAAAACTCGAACTCCCAAAGCGTTCTAAACCCTAACTCCAGTTGGTTTCCCCGTTGTGCCAGTAAATCTGCCATATCTTTGAGAAACTCCGCCCCTCTAGTTGGAGTTAATTCACCCAACCTGCCTTGATTCACCAAAACATCAGTAACCAACGATTTAACTTTATCAATCGACAACCTCAATCCCTTATCGACTTGTAAAAAATGCCGAGACAAATGAATTCGCAGTTCTCGAATGTAAACTCGGTAGATAGCTTGATAGGATTCCTTAAACTCAAACTCACAACTCCGGCTGATAATCTCCTGATCCGTCTCTGGAATCCCTTTATCCATTTGGCAGTTTTTCAACGCCGATTGCACCGCTACCTGAAAATCTGGAGCAATCGCTTCACATTGCTCTTTTAGTTGATTTCTCAGTTCTAAAAGTCCCTGGATAAGTTCCTGAGACAGTTGCTCGAATAATCGCCTAAATTGGCGAGATTCTCCCGAATAATAACCCAAGGCTTGAGTCGATTTTTCCAGTTCACGATTAATCTGTTCATGCAGTTGTTGCAGGTTAGTTTGGCAACGACTCGCGTATCGCCTATCTAAGTCTTGAATATTAACCGTTAGATAATCCAAAACCTGATTAAATACTCGGTTGGCGTCTTCTGGATCAGAGCAATCAGCAATTTCTGTTTGTACTACCTGAATCGTATCAATATTTTGCTGAAGACGTTGGCAAGCTCTCAGATTCTCCGTTCTCCGACTATAATTTAAAATCATAAATGACCGTTTTTCTAGATCATTCAGAGCTTGGGCTGCTTTATCATACAGTTGGGTATCGAGGCGTTGCCATTGATAACGCTGAGGATCAGGTCGTTTGATAAATAAAACCACATCAACTTCATTGCCCAAAGTTTCTAGCATCAGCGTTTCATCGCCTAACTTGGAGTCGCCTAAACCCGGAACATCCACTAGCGCAATTTTGCCAACATCAGGATTTTTAAACGGACAAACTATCTTAACCTCTTTCACCGCTAGGTGTTTGAACGTGGTTAAGTTATTCTGCTGAGTACCATCGCGTTTTTGCGTCACATAATCGGTAATTTCCTCAGCCTTAATTTTTAGCGATCGCGGATTCCCTGACCGAATCAACGATCGATACTGACTGAGATTTCGATGATAATCATAGCACAGGCGTTTGTACATCTCTTCATCACTTGCCCCTCCTAGTTCTTGTTCGGGAAATATCTGATTGGCAAACTCATCTAAACTAGGGGGTTTCTCCGTCAAACCGAGTTCGTCATAATAAGGATAAATGACTTCGTTTAAAAATGATGATTCAGAATGCAGCGTAACTTCGACTTGAACAGAGGTTTTGGGTTTAGGTAAAACCATTTGGTCTTGAATACCATATAAACTAGAGCTAACCCCATTAAATTGAATCGTTGTTTCCTCTGAAGCTTGGTTAGGTAAGGATTCCCCTTGCCAATTTTCAATTGTACTGCGAACCGCCGTACAAGCGCCTCCTTCTAGTGCTGGAATTTCATTATCGGTGAGTCCACTCAAGGTTTTAAGTAACGTACTTTTCCCCTGTCCCATCAATCCGACAACACCAATATTTAAGGTAGGACTAGAGAAGCGTTTTTGCAGATTATTCAGATTCTCTGATTCAATTTGAAGCTGTTGGAGCAGATAAGATAGATGAACGGTATTTAATTTCTCTTGCATTTCACTCTCACCGAAAGATACCTCCAGCCGTTGGCGATACAGTTCTAATTCTCCCAGGGCACAAGAAAGCTGAGCGAGATGGCTTTCTATCCGTTGTATTTCCTGGGCTAGCGGTTGACGCTGTTCGATGATATAGTCAATCCGTTGCGCTCTCGTCCGGGGGGGTTTGCTGGTATTCATGAAACCAGATTATTATTGACTGAACCATAAGATTACTCCAAAGTCGGCGCTGTTTCACTTAAGCTGAATTTCGCTGACTCCTATAGGAATATGGCTGACTTGTATCGCCAGGAAATAAATGATCCGGTTGGCAAAGTTGAAAAACCTAGCTCCCGCATCCTCTGGCTTCCCCCGTGCAACAAACGCTCCCCCATCCCCTGGTCTCCCCCGTGCAAAAAAAGCTCTCGCATCCCCTGGTCTCCCCCGTGCAAAAAAAGCTCTCGCATCCCCTGGTCTCCCCCGTGCAAAAAAAGCTCTCGCATCCCCTGGTCTCCCCCGTGCAAAAAA